>NZ_JBLYZI010000011.1:0-82055 GCF_057680865.1 Endozoicomonas sp. Z74 | reverse complement strand
GCTTATCAGTGAGCGAGGAGAATTTGGAAAACAGGGCTTTTGCAGACATCGAAAGACAGGAAAAACCCTGATTATACAGGCTGTTTCTTGATGGCGCTGTTCAATTGGTGATCATGTTTTTGCCCTGCCCATTTCCCTCCCGGGAGATTCATGATTTCATCAATCTGTTCGGTGGTGATATGAGGCGCGATTTCATCCGTTGAGAACTTGCCGAACTCAAGATCCATATCAATACCGTGTTCCATGATCGTGCGGTCTTCCCAGACGCTCTCAAGGGGCATATCGCGAAATCCGGTTTCACCAGTGCCTGCTTCGATATATCGGTTGTGGTTGAAATCGACTACTTTGAACCCTTCGTCACGAATCTCTTCAATGGTTGGAGCACGCCCCAGCCGGGAGAACATATTACTGTATTCATGAGAGTCCAGAACGGCATCACGGCCAAAGGCATTTTCCAGTGCATCTCTGGGCAGGTTTTCCCGGTTCTCAAAATTCAGGAACAGCACTTCGTCATGATTCCCCGGCTCTTCCAGCCAGTTGTTCATGGTTTCCAGCACATTATCCAGTTTGGGAATACTGTCATTGCTGACGGTAGAATCAAAGATGCCACCATGGTTGATAACGATTTCATTATTATGTTCGTGCAAATCAAGGTCAAACCCCCGAATCGGGGTTTTGTCCAGCATGTCCTCGAGGTGCATATTTTGATTGGTGGCGAGTAATGGTAATGACCCTTTGCCGGGAACAGCCTCAGTATTGTGTGCGGCAAATATCTTTATTTGATCGATAGGTACATCCTTTGGTGAAATATGATCAAACATACTGGTGTCATGGGGAGGCTGCAGGGCGCTGGCAGTTGCTACGCTGGCTCCTGATGCAACAGCACCTGCTACTGCGCCTGCAAGCAGCCCTGTTTCGAGCCTCTGGTTACCTGCTGGCTTTTTAAACGCTTTGGCTGCGCGCGTACTCTGGAGGTTCTGGCTCAGTTTATTCAGCTTTTTTTCAAGGGCTTCTTGCTTGATAGGACGAACAGTGCTTTGCCTGTCTTTCATGTAGTCAGGCTTATACTGCCGGTCAAATTCCAGATAATCATCCAGGGTGATGCTTGTTTTTCCCTGTTCCAGGCAATATTGAAGCAGCTTTTCTTCCTTGCCCTGAGAGAAGAGTATTCGCTTGGGTAATGTTAACTTTTTATGCTGTATGGGGCTTGAGTCAAACAGGTTTTGATTGATTTGATTCAGCCGGTCCTGAATGTCTGCTGAATGATAAATGGGCAGTTCAAATAGAGACGTTTGAGAAAATAATTTATCGACACTCCTTTCACGGCTCTCTTGTTCGAGAGAAAGGTTTTTTTTCTGATTTAATGGGTAATAATCTTCTAACGTTACCCGCCGGTTCTCCCTGATAGCAGTATCTCTCAGATCCTGAATAATGGCCTCTGTCCAGAAGAGTGGTTCATCAATACGGCTTTCATCATCAAAAAAAGCTTCATTGATGAAGCCTTCTGCATTTTTACAGAAATTGTGAATATAAGCTTCATCTTCAGAGTATGCGCTGTCAACAGAGCTTTCTGAGGTGATGGATGCTGTATCAGATAGATCCTTCGCAGAGGATATTGAGTGGGAGTCTGTGTCATACCCCGAATCACCCAGGGATGTGATGCTTCGCTCTGACAGTCTTCTTTCCAGCGGTTTTCCTGAGCTGGCATTAGGCAGGCAGGGGTCGCCAACTTTATGAGAGGCTAACTTATGCCCATTTTTATATACAGGTTTGTTTGTTTTTTCCGGATTTGTATCAGCTATCTGTTGCTGAAAGGGTTTCCCTGGTTCAATATTCATAGTTCAATTTTGTGGGGGGGGTGGTTCTTTATTTCGGCTATTGATTTGAAATGATGAAGCTGAGCTAAAGCATGAAACGGCTAATTAAAAATGAACTTTTTCAGAAATGTATAAACAAATAAATAAACAGGAGTTAAGGGGTGAATCAAAAGCTACTGATGGATGCTTTTAAAGGTGAGAGTGATACGGTTAAAGCCTTGCTGGCAAAAGGGGCTGCCCCTAATCACCTGGATCCATATAAATACACGCCGTTGCATCGTGCAGTACAAAATAGCAGTCATGACGTCATTAAAGCCCTGCTGAAGCACGGTGCAGATGCGACCCTCAGGAATTCTGCTGGAATGACTGCTCTGGATGTTGCTGTTGATGAGAAGGGGGATGATGTTGTCAAAACCTCTGCTAGAGGAGGGGGCTAACGCAAATGGCAGTGATACAGCGGTTATCCCCCCGGGTTGCTCCACACCATTGTACGAGGCAACAAGGAAAGGGAATACGGAGATCGTTCAACTTCTGCTGGACAAAGGCGCTGATCCAAATGTTGCCAGTCGCAAGACAGGTGAGTGCCCGCTGCATATGGCTGCCAGATTGGGGCATGTCAAGACGGTCAAATCGTTGCTTGAGCACAAGGCTGATCCGAATGCCGCCATAGAGCGAGGTGAAACCCCGCTGCATTTGAGTGTTGAACAAAGGTTTCCTGAGATCGTCAAAACTCTGCTGGAATACTGCGCTAATCCGAATGCGGTCGATGACGGTGGTATGACTCCGCTGCACGTTGCAGCAGAGAGGGGGGAGGTTGAAACCGTCAAGCTCCTGCTGGCCAGCGGAGCCATACCGACTCTCAGGAATACTGGAAAGAGGACGGCTCTGGATTGCGGGGTAAACCCGGAGGTGAAAAGAGTTATTAAAAATCAGATCCCTCATTTACCTCTGACGCTCCTGTATACGTGCCCGCTTGGTTGAGGGGCAGGCAAACCTTGGTCTGACCCTGAAGGAAAAGTCAGAACGTCTGCCGCTGCCCAGATCATTGATAGATTACATCAGTAACCCGCTGACAATTTAGGTGAGTCTGGCTAATGTTCCGTTTTCGCGCGGTTTTTTTGAGGCTATCTGAGGCGTACGATGAACTCAGGTTTTTTCTGAGGAGAAAAAAGCATAGAAGCATTAGCCGGGTTGGGGGGCTTGTGGCTCCTCAAACTGAAAACACTGGTATCGAAAACACTCCATATCTTCTGGCCAGACTCCCGGTGGCATCCCCGCCTTGTGTTTTAAATGGGCGAGAAACTGGCGGGGGTTGGGCAGCTGTTCCCAGACCTGGGGCAGAAAAGTGGCTGAGTACCGAGGGTTTCTTATCAGCAAGCCGTCGACCCCTGGTCGAAGTTGTTGCAGGAGATCTTTCTCACCGGACACTGTCATGGGTTGTTGTGGTGTCAATATTGATATTTCTATCTGAATCGTTCCCAGCTCATTTTCCGTAACGGGAGGGAAGCGCTGATCCCTGAAGGCACTGGCAAATGCATTGTTCATAACGTCGTCCAGAAGCGGCCGGTACGCCTGGGTTGACCCTATACACCCCCGCAGCGTTTGATTACCTGCTGGGTCTGATTTATGCAAAGTGACAAAACAGGCACCTTCTCTTAAGAAAAGGTCCGGTTGTGAGGCGTGCTTCGGTTCTGGGGGGGTTCCCCGGCTGCACCCCTGGGCGATGGTCTGGCGTGCCAGCCTGAGCAGTTCTTTTTTCTGGCTCTCTGTCAGAAGGGGCGACCCGGACTGGTCTTCGTGGGTTTGGTGGCTACTGTCTTCAGGGGCTTTGGGGAAATCAATGGGCACTGTGTCTCTTCCTGTTCAGGGGCTGCATGGCGCGGAGCCTGCCACGGCTGGCAGGCTACCGGGGGTGTTATCGTCACCCGGGCCGTTCCCTGAATGGCACTACTGGATAACAAAAGCTCCGTAACCCACCACCCGGCTTTTATCCCCAGCCGTGTCCCCGGAGTTCCTCACATCCAGAGTGATGACTTCCATGCCCCGGCGCTGGGCCACTTTCAGCAGGCCGTTTAGAGGATAGCAGCCACAGGCCTGGCCGCCGGTCAGATTGCTGCTCAGTTGCTCTATGGCTTTTACCGTCAGGCCGTCCCGGTGGCAGGCCTCTTCATAATTGTGATAATGGCTCAGGTCAGAGCTGATGATCACCAGGGTTTCACTGCCTCCCCAGAGGTGTTCAAGGACTTCGGCCACGGCCAGAGGGCTGGTATCTCCTACCACAATGGGAATCAGCTTGAAATCGTTCAGGCAGGTCTGAAGAAAGGGGCACTGGACTTCCAGGCTGTGCTCGGCGGTATGGGCTTCATCCATTTTTTGTACCTGGCTGAATTTAAGTAGCCCATTCATGGCTTCCTGATCCAGTGGAATGTTACCCAGAGGTGTGGCGAATGATTCGCAGTCTGGAAGTGCCATGCCTTCCAGGGGAACCCTGTGAGAAGGTCCTAACAGCACTACGCGTCGTATGTTTTTTTTAAGGGAGTCCAGCAGACGATAGGCGCTGGCGGCCACCGGACCGGAATAAATAAAACCGGCATGGGGCACAATCAGTGCTTTGGGGGATAAATCCCTAGGGTCTGAGTCGTCGAGTAAATCCCTGATGAAGCGATCCAGGGCACTGGCAGAGCCGGGATAAAATGTCCCTGCCACGGCGGGCTGGCGAATAATCATTATGGGTTCTCCCCCGAGGAATGGCTCTATAATTATAGTCTCCGCTCTTTGCCGGGGCACCTGTTATTACCCGGTAATTGAGGAATAGAAGTAACCTGTCACAGTATGTGTGCCCTTTATTTATACAACGATTGTCCGGGAATGGCTGGCGGTGAAGACAAAATAGACAGGAGATGATCAGGATGAAGACTCCTCCGGAAAGTGTAACGACTGAATACTGGCATGCTCTGGAAGATGGTCGTATTCAATGTGACCTGTGCCCCCGGGCCTGCCGTCTCCGGGAGGGGCAGCAGGGGCTGTGTTTTGTCCGTTCCCGTAAAAATAACCAGATTGTCCTGACCAGCTATGGCCGTTCCAGTGGCTTCTGTATTGATCCGGTTGAAAAGAAGCCCCTGAACCATTTTCTGCCGGGAACTCCTGTGCTTTCTTTTGGCACGGCAGGCTGCAACCTGGCCTGCAAATTCTGCCAGAACTGGGATATGAGCAAGTCCCGTGAGATGGATACCCTGGCGGACCAGGCAATGCCTGAACAGTTGGCAGATGCCGCTGAGCAATTGGGCTGTCGCTCCCTGGCCTTTACCTACAATGATCCGGTTATTTTTATGGAATATGCGGTGGATGTGGCTGAGGCCGCCGCCCAGAGGGGAATCAAGTCCATTGCCGTCTCTGCCGGTTATATTTGTGACGCTCCCCGCGAACCCTTTTTCCGTGTCATGGATGCGGCCAATATTGATCTCAAGGCATTCAGTGAGTCCTTTTACCGGAAGATCTGTGGTGGCTCTCTGCAGCCGGTTCTGGAAACCCTTAAATACCTGAAACATGAAACCGAGGTGTGGTTTGAGCTGACCACTCTGCTGATTCCGGGAGAGAATGATTCTGACCGTGAATTGAATGATATGTGTCAGTGGATTGTTGAAAACCTGGGGGTGGAGGTTCCGATTCACTTCACGGCCTTTCACCCTGACTGGAAGATGCTCTCTCATCCCCCCACGCCACCGGAAACATTAACCCGGGCCAGGCAGATAGCCATTAACCATGGCATTCGTTATGCGTACACCGGCAATGTTCATGATTCTGCGGGGGGGAGTACTCACTGTCATCAGTGTGGAGAGCTGTTAATAGAACGGGACTGCTATGTCCTGGGTCAGTGGCATGTACGGGCCTCCTCGTCAGGGAAAGGATGCTGTGCCCACTGTGGTGCAGAGCTGGCCGGTGTTTACGAAAATCAGGCGGGCCAGTGGGGGAGTCGGAGGCTTCCGGTACGAATGGTCTCCTGAATTCGGCCGTTAACTGTTAATAGAGTCGAAAAGCAGGCTGATTCTGATACGGCATCTCAGGGAGGAAAACGATATGGGGGGGAAAACAGGAAGTGTCCAGCCTGGTCAGCCAGGTTATGACAGCATGCCTCAGGAGCAGGGTGAGGCGTTGCCTGAGATGGGTAAAATGGATACCCGCAAAGTCACCAAAGGAGATGGCCTGCGTCAAACCGATGGGATTGAACTTCAATCTTCCTTTTCTGCGGGTGAAAAGAGAAGGCCGGTGGATAGACCTGTAGAGGTTGTATCGGAACCCCTGGAGCCAGATGCCCAGGCCTTTCAGGAGCTGGATCAATGCTTCCCCAGCGAACAGCGCACATTAAAAAAAGCATACGCCCGCTATGAGCGGGATCTATTACTGGAAGAATCCCTCCAGACTCTGGAAGATTTTTCTCATATTCTTGAATCTCAGGCTTATTGTGAGCGTCATGCCGGTCCTGATCCCTTTGAAGCCCTGAGAAACTATAAAGTTCCCGGTGGGCTCCGGGTGGAAGTGATCCTTGAGCCTGAGAACAGGCCGTTTACTCTGATCCCCTTCAAGGAGCGCAACTGTAACCGCAAAATGTATGAACGGCTGGTCCAGTTATGTCAGGAGTTGCTGGAAGAGCATCGTCAAGAGCACCCTGTGGCGTCAGGTGTTGACGACCTGATTGAGAAGGTGGAAGCAAAGGTCAGGGAAAAAGCCCTGTCGCTACCCGGAATAATCGATGATGTCCAGGTGGATGGGTGGTTTGAGCAGCAGAAACCCCAGAGTCCTGGATTTACACTTCGGGGCACCCAGGAGAAAGTCCAGTCATTCCTTAAAGGGGGGGCTGGGGTCAGGAGCTGTGCAGTTTGCTGCCACAGAAAGCAAGCTCTTCCCGGTCAGAAGCCGTCACTCAATGGAAAAACGCCTCAGGGTGAAGCGCTTCCTGCTGGATTTCCTCAGCGTTCTGTCTACAGCCCGGAAAGATCCGATCAATTTTCTGACAGTGGCTCTCTAATTAGCAGTGAAGCATCTTATGAGTCCAGAGAATGGAATGAGTCGTGGTTCCAGAAAGGGGAGGGTATTGAAGAGGGGTTTGACCCGGACCGTGAAGAGATTCAGGGCATGACCATGACGCTGCCCCCTGAAAGTGAGGAAGAGGTTTTTGACGAAGTTGTTTTTGATGAAGAGACCGAAGTGAAGAAACCCTTTGGTCATTCTCCCGAGATTGCACAGGTCGCTCCATATACGAGCCCAGACACCAACCCTTTCACGATAGTTGATTACCTGGCGGATGAACCCATTGCTCAGTCTGAACCTGAATCCGAGTCTGAAACCGTTGAATTGCCGGACAAACCCATCGATCGCGATCATCCGAGGTATAAAACCACACCGCATACGGGTGACTATTTTGGTTTCAGCAAAAGCCACAAAAACAAACCTGATTGGGATTATAAAACCCGTGATGCAGAGAAAAGTCGGTCAGGAGGAGTGGTAGCGGTAGAGATATCTCACAAGCAAAAAACTGATCAGAAAAAAACACACCGGCTCCAGTATGAATATGTAACCACCCAGACTGACAGGCAGGCTGTCAGGGCTCTGGAGCAAGACCTGAAACAAAATCTAAAGCAATCCAAGAGCTTTGAATTGACCCCGGACAACTTTGGGCAGTTCAAGCAACAGCTGAAGCTAATGAAACCGGAGAGCTTTCCCCCAATCCATATCATAAGGGGCGACGTTGCCCGGCAAAAGCAGCATGTGGTTGACAGTGCAAAGGCTAAGGGAGCCAGGGTGGTGGTTTGCAACGCCTCCCAGCTGAATTATCAGGAGCAGTTGAAAGAGACGCACAATATCAAAACGGGCATCAAAGGGGTGTATGGTGATCATACGTTTGGGCCCGGAATGGTGAAAACCGTACCGGGTGGACCGGAATTACTGGCTCACACGCTGGTGGCGGGTAATGACCAGACGTTTTGCGGGGCCCTGGCTGACTTTTTTGAGGTCTTTCTCAAAGAGAATCCAGGCTATCAGGGAAAAATCTGGAATAAAGGGGGCTACTATCACTCAACCTTTACCCCAGAGGACTGGGCCTTTTTTGCGAAAAAACTGGCAGCGTCAGAAACACGGGTCGAAGGTTTTTCCTGGTCTGCAGGTGATGAAGGGGAGGGAGATCAGGTAAAGGTCTACCAGACCGGTGGCATCAACTCCGGAAACAGTGACGGGGCTCTGTATGGAGCGATGCATGAAAAAAGCCCGCCACCGGAGTTTGTGGAATTTCTGATTATTTTTCTTCAGGTGCGCAATGCCCTGTTAAAAGAAGCCTCCAGGGGGGAGCCGGTGGTTTTTCATAGTACCCGCATTGGGGAGGGGGTCTTTGGCAACACTGAACATGTCTCGGCTCTGGCCCATTTGTACGCCTACCGAAGTCTGCCCGAGTCGGTTCGTGGGAATATCCAGTCCATCAATATCGGGACATACGGTGAAGAGGAAACCGATCGGTTGAGCAGATATCTTGGTCACCTGAAGCCAGGTTTGGTAGATTTGTCGTAGTTCTGTGACGGAAATCATGAAAAGTTCATCAGAAATTCATCCGAGAGCAAGGATGAAAGGTGGTTTTCATGGTAAAAAAACAACAAAAATGGATATTCATTGATATTGAACATCGCTATAAATTCAAATATCTTGTTTAATCGTTTCGATATGGGTTCAGGGCAGAAAGTTTCCACCTCTGGTTTTGTTTAAAAACGTCATTTGTCTTTTTTAGGGGGCTGCTTTTAACCATTTCTGATGGGTCAGAAAAGGTGAGGAGTACAGCGCGGTTAACGAGTGTTAATATCATTAATTTCTAACAATAACGGGTCCTCATGGGAAGGGGAAGGAAGGCGGCGTCAGTCCTGGCTGGTCAGTAACAGGCTGTCAAAGTGTGTCCTGGCCTGCGAAGTGATCCTGGTGGTTCTTCTGGCCTGGCAGCTTGCCTCCCTGACCTGGATGCTGATACCGGTGGGCGAGGGGGATTCTGTTTCGTGGCGGGCAGAGTCCGTGGGACAGCCGGCGTCTTCCTCCAGCCTCAGTTATCAATCCCTGGATCAACTTCATTTGTTCGGTGTGCCTGAAGTACCAGAGGTCGCCAGCAGTCCTGCCATTAATCCCGATGAAGTGCCCCGCTCCCGGCTAAGTGCCAGGATTACCGGTATTGTGGCCAGCAGCACTCCTGAGCGATCGCTGGCCATTATCAGTCATCGCTCTTCGGACGACACATATCGTATAGGTGACAAGATCAAAGGCACCAGTGCCGAAGTGGTGGATATTTATCCGGACCGGGTCATTGTGCTGAACAGGGGGCAGCATGAGGCGCTGCTGCTGTATCCAAACGAGCGCCAGTCAAAAACAGCGGCAAAGCCGGTGGCTGCCCGGAAGGATACGGGAAAAATACCGGCAGGGCTGATGGACAGACCTGCTTCCGTACTTGAGCTGATCAGCGTTTCCCCGGTTCGCCGGGAAGGGGCGCTGGTGGGTTACCGGCTGAACCCCAAACAGCGGCCTGAGCAATTCGCTGAGGCGGGGCTGAAAAATAACGATATTGCCTTATCCATTAACGGTTATGACCTTACCGACCAGGGGGAGGCCATGAAGCTGTTGAAAGAACTTCCAAAGCTTGACCGGATTTCACTCACCGTCGAGCGCAATGGCCAGATTTACCAAATTGACTTTTCCTCATGATGAACATCCAGACACACTCTAAGAAAATCAGGTTATTGCCAGGCTTGGGCGGCCTTTTCCGGGGGCTTTCTTTTCAGGCTTTTTTAATGAAAGGGCTTTGTGCCGCCGTGGTTCTGTCTTCAAGCCTGGCTTCTGTGGGCCATGCTTTTGCGGCAAGTGTGGAGAGAGTGGAGGCTTCCTCCGGGCAGTATTCCGCCAGTTTTCAGAACGCCAAAATCCAGGAGTTCGTGAATACAGTCAGTGCCAACCTGAACAAGACCATTATTCTGGATCCCGCTGTTCAGGGCTCCATTACGGTGCGCTCCTACGACACCTTCAATGAAGAGCAGTATTATCAGTTTTTCCTTAGTGTACTGGATGTCCATGGTTTCGCGGTGGTGGATCTGGGCAATAATGTGCTCAAAGTGATCCGTGACAAGGATGCGAAAACCAGTGCCGTTCATGTAGCAGACAGCAAGCATCCCGGTAAGGGAGATGAGGTGGTCAGCTGGGTGATGCAGGTGAAAAATGTTCCTGTGCGCGAACTGTCGCCCATTCTGCGTCAGTTGAATGATACTGCGGGAAATGTGGTTCATTATGACCCTTCTAATATCCTTCTGATGACTGGCCGTGCCGGCAATATTGAGCGGCTGGTGGATATTGTCCAGCGAATTGACCGGGCAGGTGGCAAAACCATTGAGATCATTTCCCTGGTCCATGGCTCTGCGCCGGAGATGGCCAGGATTCTCAAGGCGCTTCAGCAGGAGACCGGTGCCAAAAGCCGGGGGGGCAACGATGTCTCCGTAGTCTCTGATGATGTGGGTAATCGCATTATTATTTCCGGGCAAACGGAACAGGTTTTCCGGATCAAAAACCTGGTGGCCCGGCTGGACCAGGAACAGAAAAGCACCGGGAATACCCGTGTCTTCTATTTGAAATACTCCAATGCCGAAGACCTGAAACCGGTTCTGGAAGGGGTGGGTCAGACGGTTCTGGCAGAAAAAAGTGGCAGCAGTAAAGCCCCTGCAAGCAGTGGCAGTTTTAGTATTAATGCCCATAACCAGACCAACTCCCTGGTGATTACCGCCCAGCCGGATATGATGAAAACCCTTGAAAGTGTGGTGCATCAGCTGGATATCCGCCGGGCTCAGGTACTGGTGGAAGCCATTATTGTCGAAGTCACCGATGGCGATGGTGTCAATCTGTCCTTCCAGCTGGCCGGGGAGAACGGCAGCATCATGCAGTTTCAGAACGGTAAAACGGTGCCCATCAGCAGTATTGTTCATGGGATGAAGGAAGCGGAAGATACACCGGGTTCCACTGTTATTGATAATGGTATAAAAACCGAAAACCCTGACATAAAGGGTGACTACTCTGTTCTGGCCAAGGCCCTGTCCGGTGTGTCCGGTGCAGCCTTTACCATTACCTCCGGTGACTGGACAGCCCTGCTCCAGGCGGTGACCAGCTCTTCCAAGTCCAATGTGCTGGCCACACCCAGCCTGGTGACCCTTGATAATGAAGAAGCGTCGTTTATTGTCGGTGATGAGGTGCCAACCCTGACCGGCTCCACTTCCAGTTCCAATAATGACAACCCTTACCAGACCATTGAGCGTAAAGAAGTGGGGGTGAAGCTGAATATCAAACCCCAGATCAATGAAGGCAATGCGGTCAAGCTGCTGATTGAGCAGGAAGTCTCCAATATTAACGGCACCACACCGGTGGACATCACCTTTGCCACCCGGAAAGTGAAAACCTCGGTGATGGTGGGGTCTGGGGATACCGTGGTGATTGGCGGACTGATCGACGAGGATGTTCAGGAAAGTGTCTCCAAAGTGCCTTTGCTGGGTGATATCCCCCTGTTGGGCGTGCTATTCCGCTCTACCTCCAGCTCCACCAAAAAGCGTAACCTGATGGTGTTTATCCGACCGACGATTGTGCGGGATGATGCCATGCTGGCCAACATCAGCGGGCAGAAATACAGCCTTATCCGTGCCAGGCAACTGGACCGCCGGGATGAAGGGGTTACCCTGATGCCGGATGCCGTTATTCCAGTGCTGCCTGAGCACCCTTCTCTGAGCAAGCAGGCCTCTGAATCCAGAGCAGCCAGTCCGGTGCAGGAAGAAAGCGGGTCCACGGAAGCGGATCATGAGACTTCTCACCAAAAGTCCCCTGAAAAGCAGGACTACCATCGGATTAACCGGCATGGAGGCTCACGGTGAGTACCGACAGCCCTGATGCCACCCTTCATGAAAAGATTCATGAAGCGATTGTGTTGCCCTTCTATTTTTCCCGGCGCTATGGCGTGTTGCTGGAGCAGGATGAAGAAGGGGAGTATCAACTGTTCTACAAAGACCAGCCTGAGGCCAGCGCTCTTACTGAAGTCCGTCGTCTGGTGCCGGGACGGCTGTCGGTGGTCCGGTTACCGGAAGAAGCGTTTGAGACCCGGCTGGCTGACTTCTATCAGCAGGACTCTTCAGCCGCCCGGCAGCTGATGCAGGATATTGGCAACGATGAAGGGCTCCACGCCCTGGCGGAAGAGCTGCCCGACAATGAAGACCTTCTGGAAGCGGACGACGGTGCTCCGATTATCCGGATGATCAATGCCATGCTCAGTGAGGCGATCAAGGACGGGGCTTCGGATATTCATGTGGAAACCTTTGAGAACTCCCTGGTCATCCGTTTTCGCATTGACGGTGTGCTCCGGGAGATTCTCCGTCCTCAGCGCCGGCTGGCGGCTGTGTTGATTTCCCGGATCAAGGTCATGGCCAAGCTGGACATTGCCGAGAAAAGGGTACCCCAGGATGGTCGTATATCCCTCCGGCTGGGTGGCCGTGCTGTGGATGTCCGGGTCTCCACTCTGCCATCCCGTCACGGTGAGCGGGTGGTTATGCGTCTGCTGGACCGGAACAGTGTGCAGCTGGATCTGGCCAGTCTGGGCATGACGGAAACCATCAGGGACAATATTCACACGCTGCTGCTGAAACCCCACGGTATTCTGCTGGTGACCGGACCCACCGGGTCAGGAAAAAGTACCACTCTGTATGCGGGACTCAGTACCATCAACAGCTTTGAGCGAAATATTCTGACCGTTGAAGATCCGGTGGAATTTGATCTTGAAGGGGTGGGGCAGACCCAGGTCAACCCCCGGGTGGATATGACCTTTGCTCGTGGCCTGCGGGCGATTCTCCGCCAGGATCCGGATGTGGTGATGGTGGGAGAAATCCGGGACCTGGAAACCGCAGAGATCGCCATTCAGGCTTCCCTGACCGGACACCTGGTGCTGAGCACGCTCCATACCAATACCGCGGTAGGTGCTGTCACCCGTTTACGGGATATGGGGATTGAGCCGTTTCTGCTGGCTTCCAGTCTGCTTGGGGTGCTTGCCCAGAGGCTGGTCCGGACATTATGTGTCGATTGTCGTTCACCCCGGGAGGCTTCGGAGTCTGAGCTGCAGTGGCTGGGTTTTTCCCGGGATGAAAAGGTGACAATATGGCAGGCCAATGGCTGCCCTGAGTGCAACCAATCGGGGTACAAGGGCAGAACCGGGATTCATGAGCTGTTTATGGTGGACGATACCGTGCGTCGTTTGATTCATGACGGCATGGGGGAGCAGGACCTGGAAAGTGCTATCAGACAACACTCACCCAGTATTCAGCAGGATGGAGCCAGTAAGGTATTGGCAGGCATTACCTCCCTTGAAGAGGTGATGCGGGTGACAAGGGAAGCATAGCCATGGCTGCATTCACCTATGAAGCGCTTGATGCCCGGGGAAGAAAACGAAAGGGGGTGCAGGAGGCTGACACCCCCAGGCAATTGCGCCAGCAGTTGCGGGCCGAAGGGCTTGCCCCAATCTCCATCGAGCGGGCGGAAACCACAGAACAAGACGGTGGTCAGGCAAAAGGGCGAACAAAGCACACCGGAAAATGGCGTCACCGTACTGCCAATGCAACTGAAATCACCCTGCTGACCCGGCAGCTGGCCACCCTGGTAGCCGCCGCCATTCCTCTGGAAGAGTGTCTGCAGGCTCTGTCCAGGCAGCAACAGAAAAGTCATTTAAAGGCGATGATTACCGCGGTCCGCTCGCGAGTGCTGGAAGGGCAGACATTGTCGGACAGTCTGGGGGCCTTTCCAAAGTCGTTTGATACCCTTTACTGCGCCATGGTGGCGGCCGGTGAAAAGTCGGGTAATCTGGCAACGGTTCTGGAACAGCTGGCAGATTACAACGAACAGCGACAGCAGATCCGCAGCAAGTTGATACAGGCAATGATTTACCCGGCCATTCTGACCATTGTCGCCATCAGTGTGATTGCCGCACTGCTGGCAACAGTGGTGCCCACCGTGGTTGAACAGTTTGCCCATATAGGGCAGGAATTGCCTGCCATGACCCGGGCGCTGATTGCCATGAGTGACTTCGTGCGCGGCTATGGCATACACATGCTGTTATCACTGCTGGTGATGTTGGTGATCCGGCAGAGGTTGCTCAAGAAGCCCGGGGCCCGGCTGGCCCATGACCGGGGGCTGCTTAAGGTGCCGGTGGTGGGGCCGACTGTGTCGGGAGTGGATACTGCCCGGTTTGCCAGAACCTTAAGCATTCTGACCAGCAGTACAGTGCCTTTGCTGGAAGGAATGAAGATCGCCAGTGATGTGCTGGGCAACCGGTATATCCAGAAAACGCTGAAAACAGCTTCTGAGCGGGTCCGGGAAGGTTCAAGCCTCTGGATGACCCTGGAGCAGACCGGGCTGTTCCCTCCCATGATGCTTCACATCATTGCCAGTGGTGAAAAGAGTGGTGAGCTGGAGCAGATGTTAAGGCGAGCCGCCGATGCCCAGGATCGACAGTTTGAGGCTCAGGTAAACATTGCCCTGAGCATTTTTGCGCCTCTGCTGATTGTGCTGATGGCGGGGATGGTGCTGTTTATTGTAATGGCCATTCTGACGCCGATGCTGGATTTGAATTCGCTGGTGGGTGGTTAGTGCATGAAAGCGTAAATATCCATAGACGCTTCCAGAAGAATGTTGAGAGACACTTTAACGTAGGTTGCGGCTGAACGAAGTGAAGCGCAACAGAAAAAGATACAGACGTTACCAGAGCCCGACCATCACAGAGTAGAGATTGTTTGGGTACTAGCGCTGCCCTGCACTGGAAGTATTTCTGGCAACAACCGATTGATTAAACAGGTATGAAAGACCATGGGTAGACAATTCTTTCTCAGACAATTAAACCCCCGTAAGGGAAACAGACAACGTGGTTTCTCATTGCTGGAAATCATGGTGGTGATTGTGATTCTCGGTGTCCTGGCCAGCATGGTGGCGCCGAATGTGATCGGCAACAAGGATAAGGCCGACCGGCAAAAGGCGGTCAGTGATATTGTGGCTCTGGAAAACGCCCTGGATATGTACAAGCTGGATAATAATTTCTATCCAACCACTGAGCAGGGGTTGGAGGCACTGGTGGAAAAACCTTCCGGTTCGCCGGAGCCAAAGGGATACCGAAAAAATGGCTATATCCGTCGCCTGCCCACAGACCCCTGGGGTAATGAATACCTGATGCAGAATCCGGGGCAGTACGGTGAGGTTGATATTTTCTCCGCCGGTCCCGATGGCCAGCCGGGAACGGATCAGGACATTGGCAACTGGGATCTGCCTTCCTGATTATGGGGGCGGACTGTTCCACAATCAGGCGTACAGTCCCGAGCGTTGCTTCGAAGACTGCTCTGAAAAATCCGCTGAATAAAAGCGTCAGGGGTTTTACGCTGCTGGAAATTATGCTGGTCCTGCTACTGATGGGGCTGGCAACGTCTATGGTGGTAACTTCCATCATGCCAGCAGACAGCGGTGCAGAGCTGAAAAAAATGGCAGGCAAGTTTGCCGCCCAGCTCCAGGCCGCTCATGAGGAGGCCATCCTCGAAGGCCGTGATTTCGGTGTGGTGGTGATGCCGGATTATTACGAGTTTGTGATGTACCGCGATGGGAAGTGGCAACCGGTAAAGGGGCGTCGTCTGTTGGGCCGGACATCGGTTGCAGAAGAGGTTCAGCTGACGGTGTACCCCGGTGAAAGTATCTGGCTCAAAGCTCTGGAGCAGGAGAAGGACAACAGTGACAGTGATTTTGCCTATACCTTCACCAGCTCTGAAGAGGATCAGCAAAAGACGGTACCAGACCTCTATATCTGGTCATCGGCGGAAGTCAGTCCAGCGGAGATTCGTTTCCAGAGCCGGAATAACCGTAGGGAGAGTGAGTCGGTGATGCTTGAGGAAATGGGCCGAATCTACCTTAAACCCCGGGGAGCCTCATGAGCGGGCACACTCTTTATATACCCGTCGTCTTTCAAGTTGCTACTTTGTTGGCTGCAGTCACTCACCCCGGTCACTTAGTTCATCTAAGCTCCCGGGGCTTCGTTCCCTTGCCGCCGCGTAGCAACTTGAAATCCTTTGGGTATAGCAGGATTGATAGCAACAGTACTGCCAGAAACTGTTCCGGCAGTAAGAGTGAATGGTTCAGTAAAAGTCACTCGTCTGGTTTTACCCTGCTGGAAGTGATGCTGGCGCTGGCCATTCTGGGCATGGTCGGGATTTCCATGACCACGGCAACGGGAGAGGGGGTAAATAACACCCGGATCATCCGTGAGAAAACCATGGCCCGCTGGGTGGCGGATAATGAACTGACTTCCATTGCCCTGGAGGGCCGCTGGCCAGGAACCAGCTGGAAAAAATACACCGTGGATCTGGCCAATACCCGCTGGTTTGTGCAGGTGCGCAGTGTTAAAACCGGTAACGATGATTTTCGTCAGGTGAACGTGGAGGTTCGGCTGGCGAAGGATGACAAAGAGCCCGCTCTTGCCCGGATGCAGATGTATATGGAGCAGGGAGCATCAGGCAGGCAGGCCCGGGGATGACCATCAGGACTTCTATGCACAGGGCATCTATGGAATTGCGGGCACAGTCACGGGGATTTACCCTGCTGGAGATGCTGGCGGCCATTGCCATTTTTACGCTGCTCAGCCTGAGCGCCCGGCAATTACTGCTCACGGTAATGAACAGCAGTGATGTCAGCATCGACCAGTTACAGCGACTGCAGGATGTCGAGTACGCGATGTTGATGATGGAGCAGGATTTTCGGCAACTGGTGGACCGGGGTGTCCGGGTGGATGGCAAAGTGACAGAGCAGTCACTGTTTGCCGGAGAAGATATGCTGGAAACCGATGACCAGGGTATTGCGTTTGTTCGTGCCAACTGGCGTAACCCCGGGCAACAGTTGCCCCGTTCAGAGTTGCAGAAAGTGTATTACCGGTTGAAAAAGGGCCGCCTTGAAAGAATGTACGACTATGTTCTGGATGCACCGGAAAACACCGAGCCGGTGGTGCGTCCTCTGCTGGAAGGCGTCAATGGATTACGGTTCCGTTTTTTTTACAATGATGGCTGGCAGGATCGAATGGGTGACCAGGCCACTTTGCCCCAGGGTGTCGCTGTGGTTCTGTCACTGGATGACCTTGGGGAGCTGGAGCGCCGCTTCCGGTTGCAGGGCTCGTGGACAAAAGCAGGATGAGAGCAGTGCCCGTGAATGCATTGTTTGATAAAGCGTGGCGAGTTGACAGAACTCTGTCGTCCCCGGCGGGGAAGCAAAGCGGTATCGCCCTGCTCAGTATTCTGTTGATCCTGACATTGATGACCCTGATGCTGGCAGAGTTTACCTTTGAATTCAGGAATCAGCTCCGGCGGACAACGGCCCGGCAGAATCTGGAACAGGCCCGCTGGTATGCGCTTTCTGCGGAGGAGCTGGCGATCAGGGGGCTGGCCCAGACCTTTGAAGACGACAAGGATTTGATCCATCTGGGGCAGTACTGGGCTACCAGTGGGCTGGTTTTTCCCGTGGAAAATGGCCAGATTGCCGGAGCGGTCAGGGATGCCCAGGGGTGTTTCAATCTTAACGCCCTGGCAAAGCAGGACCAGGCAGATGGTCAACTGCCAGGGGAATTGAAAGTATTCAGTCACCTGCTCAGTTTGCTTGAGGTGGATGATTACCAGGCGGAAACCATCGCCCGGGCAACCCGGGACTGGGTGTCTGATGAGGAGCCGGAGACCGGATCTGTCACCTACGGCGATGATTATTATCTGGCCCGGCCGGTACCCCACCTGGCAGGGCGGACCCAGATGCGGGATGTCAGTGAATGGCGGGCTGTTGCCGGTGTGTCTTCTGCTATTGCACGACATGTCATGCCTTATTTATGCGCCATTCCCGAGTCCGACCTGGCCATTAATGTTAATACGATTCCAGAGGACCAGCCAGAACTGCTGGCGGCGTTGTTTTATGGCGATGCCCAGGGGAATCTGCCTGTTGACCAGGCCCACAAGGTTCTGGAAGGGCGACCGTCTGATGGTTGGAGTACCATGGACAGTTTTCTGACGCAGCCGTTGCTGGCTAACTACAACAGCACGGATGCCAAAAAGTATATGATCATTAACAGTCACTATTTTGAATTGCAGGCTGAAGCGGGTTTTTCCGGTTCCGTCACCGGGTTGCGCAGTCTGCTCAGACGAGAGGGGGATGACAAGTTGAGTGTCATTCGCAGAAAACTGGGGGCCAGCTCATGAAGCCGGAATTGGTGGTAAGGCTGCCATCTGACCCCAGGGGGGCGGTTTACTGGTGGACCCCTCAGAAGGCCGGAGTCAGTGACCAGGAAAATGACCCGGTTGATAATCTCCGGGCGGTTGCGGAGGTGGCTGCAGGCCAGCCCTGCCTGGTATTGGTTCCCGGTGAGAGAGTCCGGTTTCACAGCCTCGAACTCCAGGGAAAGTTGACTCGTACTGTTGAAAAAACCCTGCCCTGGCGTCTGGAAGATGAGCTGGCTGAGGACGTGACGGATCTGCACTTTGCAGTGCTCGGGCAGTCTCCAGGCCTGGTTCATCTGGCCGTTGTCGCACGTTCCTGGATGAGTCTGTGGCAAAGCTGGTTGAGTGAGGCTGGTCTGGAAAGTCGGCAGTGGTTACCAGATAACCTGGCGCTTCCATGGAGTGAGGGGGAGTGTACCCTGTTAAACCTGGATGAGCAGGTTCTGATCAGGTCCGGCACCTGGGAAGCGGCTGTCTGTGACAGTGACTGGGCGGAACTTTATCTGGAAGGTCTTTTCAGAGAGAAGTTTGCTGGTGAGAAGAAAGCCCAGAGTGATCACTCATCCGCGAATTCAGTTTCTGATGAACCAGATGCTCCTGAGCAGGGGTTCAATCGCAGGGTTCTGAATGCGCGACCGGAGAGCCCTTTAGCGCCACTGGTAGAAGAAGCGAGAGACTCAAGCGTCAACCTGCTGCAGGGGGAGTGGCAGCCTCAGTCAGGCTACTCCAGAGTTTTCAGGCCCTGGAAAGCAGCGGCCGGGCTACTGGTGGCAACGCTGGCGGTAATGGCAGCCTCCAGTGTTATGGAGACCTCCCGATTGCAAGCCCGGGCGGATGCTGTTAACCAGGAAGCCAGAGCGATTTATCAGCAGTTATTTCCCGGGGAGCGGGTGGTTCGTCTGGAGTCCCAGCTCAATCAGAAACTGAGCCAGATGAAACCGGAAACATCGGAAGCCCGTTCCGGACTGCCTGCCCTGCTGGATGCCCTGGCTCCGGTATTTCTGAAAGAACCGATGCTGAAGCCGGGACAGCTGGACTATGACTACGACCGCCAGGAATTGAGGATGGTGGCCCAGTCAGCGGTATTTGAGTCCTTCAGCCGCTTCCGGGAAAGTGCCCAGGAAATGCTGGGCCCACAGATTTCGGTGACGGTTCAGTCCATTGAGCAGGATGACCGTTCACCTGTATCGAATCGGACGAACAGCCCGTCACAACCCATGGCAACAGGCACTCTGATTATCCGGTGGAATACCCCATGAGCCCATTTTCAGCAAGACTCTCTGAAACTCTGCAGCCGTTGTTTTCCTCCATAACATCCTGGTGGGCCGGCCTGTCCCGGAGAGAGCGTAGGATTGTTCTGGTGGCCGTGCCGGTTCTGTTGTTCTGGCTGGTCTGGCAATTGATTGTCATGCCTCTGGAGCATAACCGGCAGATGGCCGAGCAGCGGCTGGCCAGCCATCATGAGATGCTGGGCAGGGTCAAACATACAGCCAGTGAAATTGTCCAGCTTCAGGGGGCTGGTGCCAGGGTCGTGCCTTCTTCAACGGGGCCTTTGGACCAGCTGGTGAACCGGACCGCCAGACCCCATCAACTGAAAGTGACCGGGATGAAAAGTAATCAGGGACTGTTGCAGGTCAGCCTCGGGGATGCGCCTTTTGATCAGTTGCTGAAATGGGTCACCGAACTTGAGCAGAGCCACGGGGTAACACTGAAACAGCTTCGGGTGAAGAAGACCGGCAAGGCGGGCATTGTGCAAATAGACAGACTGGAGTTGATCCGGGAATGAAGATAAACAATGAGGCTCCCCGCAAGAAAAGCCTGAAGAAAGTGGTCGGGCTGGGGCTGCTGGGTCTGGTCTCCTGGGGAGGCTTTATGGTGGCCGGGCTGCCTGCCGCACTTGTCTATCAATATGCCCCGGTACCTGATTCGATATCCATGGCGGGTCTTTCAGGATCCCTCTGGAGAGGCAGGGCGGAGTCGGTTGTGGTGGATGGCATCAGCCTTCCTGGGGTTGAGTGGCAGATAGCTCCATGGGCGCTGGCAACAAAGACGGTGGTTGCCGATTTTTCTCTGGGCACACTGCAGGACCCCCTGTCTGCCAAGGGGCAGATTGAAGTCAGCGAGTCCGGGGTGCGGATTCAGGGCCTGAGTGCAGAGGCATCGGTACCCTGGGTGATGAAGCATTTCGGGGACTACCCGGCGGACCTGGTAGAGGTGACCGGAGTGGTGGGGCTTGAGTTGGACAGTGCAGAGTTCAGTCCCCGGGGTTGCAGTGCTGTGGATGGGGACCTGGCCCTTGAGCGCAGCTCTGTTTATAGTCCCTATGGGGAGCTTCCCCTGGGGAAAGCGGATGTGATACTGGATTGTGAGGATGGCTCTCTGGTGGCAGAAGTCCGGCAGTCATCACCGGCATTAACCAGTGAAGGGCGGTTTACCCTGAATGCCGGGCGCCGCTATCAGTTTATTGCGGAGCTGGACCCCGGTGAAGCTATGCCGGAAAAACTGCAGAAGGGCCTGCCGCTGGTGGCCAAAGCCGAGCCGGATGGTGGTTATTCCATTCGGTTTTCCGGGCGGTTATAGGCGTAAAAGGACGATCATAGTATTTTGTAAATCAGATAGCCCCCATAGCCAGCCACAGCCAGGACGCCGGCTATGACCATTCCGACAGTAGTCGTCAAAGCCTCGCCGTTGTTGGCCGACTCCTCGGTAGGCTCTGTGGGGCAGTCCTGGCATCTGCAAGATGCAGTCACATTGACGCCTTCAGGCGTGTTAAAATGCATAAAGTCGCCCTCCAGCATCATTTTATCACCGAGTACGTTGTCTTCATTATTCAGGAACTGGTCTTTGAGGTTATCAACAATAACCTGGCGTTGAACGATGACATCCGCCAGGCAGCCCTGAAAGTTTCCCTGGCTGAATAAGCCGGCCTTTGGGCAATAGGGGCAGATGCAATGCTCGTTATGACCTTCAAACTTGAAGATTTCTCCAGTGAGGTGTGAGGTGCTCCGGGATGTACTGGAGGCATTAAATGAATGTACAAACTGTTTGTAGGTGCTGCCAGAGTTTAAACCGTGCCCCCTTTTTAAAATATGCCCGCGCTGAAGGTCTCTCAAAGCTTCATTGGTGCCCGCATAGACAAGGACACGGCATGCGAAAAAGTCATATTTTGGGGGATCTTCATAGACAGCCACAGCGGCTCTGAGTTTTGAATAATATGTAAGCCCGAGGTATCCGGCAATAGCGATGGTGAACGGATATAGAGAACTGATATTGTTATAGTGTCTCAATACCCATTTTTTCCAGGTTTCAGGTTCCGGGGGGGGATCTTCAGCAGGGTCTTCCGGTGGTGTCCTTCTCTGGTTCTTTCTTGGGGAGGGCTGAGGTCCTCCTGTGTAGGGGGCAATAAGATCCTGAGCGTGTCTCAGGTCATTTATCATTCCGATATTTCTGTTAATAGGGAAGCCCCAGTTACCAGAGCCTGAGATGACGGAGAGACTGACTTCAGGCAGTTCATGCAGGGCCGTAAGCGACTCCTGAACTAATTCCTCATCTTGAAGATGTGCTTCTTCAGCTCTTTCTCTTTCATCCTCAAGAATATCGACAGTGATGGAGTGCCATAAGGAGATTTGCCTTTCTTCTTCAGAGGACACGGAGGGCTGTACTTCATTAAGCTCAATGGCTGTGTTTGTTTCTCTGGCAGCTCGCCTGAGCATCTGAACTTCGGCGCACTCAGAGGTATGTTCCAGAGGAGAGTTGAGAATCCTTGCCCTAACACGGGTTATATGATGATAAAAAGCAATGGGCCTTAATTGCGTCCTTAACCGCGTTGGGAGGTTATTGAAACCAGGTATGTAGTAAAAGGTGACTAGCCCGACTTGAGAAGTTTCCCCCTCTAAAACACAAATGATCATAGAATACTTTGTGCCTTTTATAGTATGTGAACTTTTGTCGTAATAGGTTTCCAGTTTGCACTTGACCTCAGTGACGACGGCTACTGCTTTGACGCTACACACTAATAGGAAGACAGAAAGAAAGGCTGTTTGCCAGAAAGCGCGAAACCGGGAATGGGGAAAAGGCATGGGAGAGTCAGCTGATGATGTCTGAATATTTCTCAAGCCTAGCTTTCTTGATGGATCGATCAATTGGTTGAGTTATTATTTTCATTCTATTGTTAGCTGTTGCGGGAATATAAAAACAGCTGAGGGCAAAGTGCCGTCAGCTGCTTTGGTTGGTTTTGAGTGAGTGAAAACCCATCAATAACCCAGTGCTTTTCTTTCCCTGCGGTTCATGTAGGGGTAAGGTGCCACAAAGTCACTCTCCGGTACTTCATAATCCGCCCGCAGCTTTTTCAGCTGAGCCATCATGGTCTTGCGGACTTCTTTGTACTCCGGATTGTCAAACACGTTGCTGACTTCGTTGGGGTCATTTTCCAGATCGTACAACTCGAAAGAGCCGGCACCGGTGTAGAAGTTGATCAGCTTGTAACGGTCACTTCTGATGCCATCATGACGGGGCACGTTGTGTCCGCCCTGCATGTAGTAGTGGTAGTAAACCGCGGGGCGGTTAGCCGTCCACTGGGCATCGGTCATCTTTCCAGTGAGCAGGTCCGTAAAGGAAATGCCCTGCATCTCTTTCGGTACATCAACCCCGGCCATGGTCAGGAAGCTGGGGGCAAAATCGATGTTCTGGATCATGGCCTGGGGCTTCTGATGGGGAGCAATCTTTGCGGGCCAGCGGATCACGAAAGGCATTTTCATCCCTTCTTCATACATGTAGCGCTTTTCTGCCCAGCCGTGTTCGCCAATGAAGAAGCTCTGGTCGGAGCTGTAAACAACAATGGTGTTTTCCGCCAGCTTGTTTTCATCCAGCCATTCCAGCAGGCGGCCAACATTTTCGTCCACAGTGGCGACAGAAGCCATGTAGTCACGCATGAAGCGCTGGTACATATAGCTGACCCGAGTCTTCTTGTCTTCAGGAGAGACATTGCCAAACTGACGCTTGAAAGGAGGAGACTGGATTTTCTTCCAGTAGTCCACGTTGATGTCATCGTACGCTTTATGGAAGGCATTGCGCTGCTCTTCCGTCATACGGTTCATCCATTCATTGTAAACCCGGCGGGCATTCTTGTTCATGCTGGCCAGCCACTCCTTACGGATTTTTGCCTTTTCAGGCGTATCCGGAGCAGGAGGGAACGCATTGATGCCGACGTCGTTCATGCCATAGATCTGCATCCAGGCGTTGGCGGCGTGCTCTCCCCGGGTGCTGTAGTCATCATGCAGAGTGGCCGGTTCCGGGAATACATGATCCATAAATTTGGTCATGTTCCGGGCCGGGGGGCGACGTGGAGTATGGGGTGCCTTGAACTGCACCATCAGGGAGAATGGCTTGCTTTTATCCCGGTCTCCTTCCAGCCAGCTGATGGCTCTGTCGGTGATAACATCGGTGGAGTAACCCTGTACCCGGTACTTTTTCCCTTTGTGGTCGATAAATTCGGGGTTGTAATAAGTACCCTGGCGGCCATGACCGGATAATACCGTGGAGTACCCAAACTCTGTGGTTGGGGCAGGGTTCATGTGCCATTTACCGATCAGGGCTGTGTCATAACCGGATTTGGCCAGCAGTCGGGGGAAGATGGTCTGGTTACCATTCCAGCGGGATGTATTGTCAATGACTCCATTGAGGTGGGTGTGCTTGCCCGTCAGAACCGTGGCACGGCTTGGCTGACAGATGGAGTTACCCACAAAGGTGTTTTCAAAAATAGCCCCCTCATTGGCGATCCGGTCAATATTCGGGGTGTTGATAAAAGTATCGTCGTAGGCGCTGATGGCCCGGGTGGAATGGTCATCACTGAAGATGAACAGAATGTTGGGTTGTTCCGGTGCAACAGGAGCGGCGGATGCTGCCTGCACCATCAGGGATGCTGCCGTCAGCATGACCCCTGCGCTTTTTGTCAAACGGGATGGTTTAAAGTTCATTACTTTACCGAGGAATTATAACAATAAAAACCGGCCTCATGACGATTCAATGGAATCGATCACCATGGCATGAAACAGTGAGGCGGCAAATGTCAGAGGAGATGAAAAAGGGAATACCCTCTGAATTAACAGCCCCATTATCCAATAACTGTCTGTACAATTTATAGATCTGGATCACCTTCTGAATAAAAAGGCTTGAGTCCTCCTTTTTCTATATAAATCAGGTGGTTTTATTTACCTGACATCTATCGTTTATTTCCCGGTTTGGGAAAGCCTGGGTTTCAGTAGAATACTTTTATTTTGCCATGGGCTTTTCTTTGGCTGTGGACATGGCGTTCTGATAAACCGGTTTGTCTGGATTGAAATAATCATTAAACGAGTTAAAGAAACCCATGCCCAGGTTTTCAGGAAGAGCCGCCAGACCAAATAACATGGTGGAGTAATCCACCGCTTGAATATTGTTGGCGCGCCACTGTGGATTGCTAGCACTGTATCGCCAGAGAATGGTGCTGCCGTCCTTCAGTTGATAGTGGGCGCGTTTGCGCGGGTCCCGGTACATGGCCAGAAGATCATCCCGTGCCCGGTCCAGGTGGGGGAGAAAACCGGAAACAATATGGGGAGAAACGGTCTTCTCTTTGTTCTTGTCCTCGCCCGGCAGGGAAATCCGGTCGACACAGTAGCCGGTGGCACAGGCACCGGCACCGCTGCCCCATTCGTACTCCCGACGATCCTGGATGGACTGGTTCTGCCACCATGAAAAGTCTGCTCTGGCCGCATTTGTGGAGGCTTGCTGATACTCAGGAGAGTTTGAGTAAGCATGCACCAGATAGTTATTAAACTGGAAATTGAACATGGAGATAAAGCGGTTAGGGCTCTCTCCCAGCAGGGGAATGTCCTGGTAGCGTGTCACGGATGTATAGTGAGTGCTTTCATACCAGATTTTCCAGAAACGCAGGGCATCATCCCCGGCACCAGGCCCGAAGTCGATGGTTTGCTGGCGGGCAATATCGGCGACGATCATATACTCATTGAACGCCTTGGTCCGGTACTGTTTCATGCTGCCATCTTTATAGGAGGCCAGGTGAATCTGACCTTTGCGGTAATCGGCGATGAAAGGTCTTAAATCGGTGGTTCGATAAAGCTCATCCGCCAGTGCGGCAATGGTCGTATTGTTGTGGAAGTAGCGCTTGGCAAACAGAGCTCCGCTGAGCATGATGGCGCTGTCAATGGGGCTCCAGTCATCTCCCATGGCCTGGCCGGTGTTGACATTGTAAAAATGGATATAGGTATTCCGGGCGTTGCGGGGAACAGAGAAGGAAGGATCACGTCCGGTGAGAACCTTCAGGCTCTGGATAATCAACTTTTCCGCCTCGGGCTCCCAGCCATTGATATGGCCAATGGTCAGGGCAATCAGCCCCATCCCGGAGTTGGCAATCGAACCTACCTCGGACTCCCCTTCGAACGTATAAAGATCGTTATAGGTACCGTTGTCATTACGGATCATTTGCCAGTAGGTGTAACTGTTGCGGTAGAGTTTCTGGATAATTTCCGCGTCACTCTCGGGCTTGACAGAAGACCCGGCGATAACTGCCTGGCTGGAGAGCAGACAGAATAAACCCAGAACCACTGAGTGTTTGAAACCTGTGACCCTGCGTTTCAAGTTGGATAGAAACTGTAATTGCATGTTGCTGTTCCGGCCTGCAAAAAGCGTTGCCGCGCCATAAGGCGGGGCAACGCTGGTTTATAGAGCGGATACCGGGGTATCTGCTGTTTTATTTAAAGCTGTGAGGAAACAGCTCTTTCAGGGTGGGGGCCCGCTTACGTTCCAGGTCAGCGTCCAGCCACTCAGCCATCGGGGGTACCTCGTACTCTTCCTCAAGCTTTTTGATTTCCTTCCTGAGGCGAGCCACTTCACTGGCGTATTTTGGATCATTGATTGCGTTGTTCATCTCCGACGGGTCCTTTTCCAGGTCGTAGAATTCCCACTCATCCATCTTGTAGTAGAAATGCATCAGCTTGTAGCGTTGGTCACGCACGCCGTAATGGCGGCTGACATCGTGCATGGCCGGGTATTCGTAGTAGTGGTAGTACAGAGATGAACGCCAGTTTTCAGCGTTTTCCGTGCCTGCCAGAAGGTTGACCATGGACCTGCCCTGCATGGCCCCAGGCACCTTGACCCCAGCATACTCCAGGAAGGTTGGGGCATAGTCGATGTTCTGGACCAGCTCATTGACCACGGTTCCCGGTTTGATCTTTGCGGGATACTGCATCAGCAGGGGAGTGCGGAATGACTCTTCGTACATAAACCGCTTGTCGAACCAGCCATGCTCACCCATGTAGAAACCCTGGTCTGAGGTATAAACGACAATGGTATTTTCTGTCAGGTTATGCTTTTCCAGGTAGTCGAGCACTTCGCCCACGGACTCGTCCACAGAACGGATGGTGGCCAGATAGTCCTGCATATAACGCTGGTATTTCCAGATGGCCATTTCCTTTTCAGACCACTTTGACTCGTTGGCATTCATGTAGTCATTGCGTGCCTGGTAAGCCTGATCCCACTCTTTCCGCTGCTCAGGGGTAAGGCGGGCCAGCAGGTGCGGCCAGATATCTTCCCGCCACTGGGTTTCACCTACACCAGTGGTCATTTTCAGGTCATGGCCTTCCTGGGCATCGCGATAGATGTTCATGGTCTGCATTTTGGCAGCCACACGACCTTCGTAATCATCAAAGTAGTTTTCGGGAACCGGGAACTCGACATTCTCGAAAATCCGGGTATGGCGAGGGGCGGGCATCCAGTTCCGGTGGGGGGCCTTGTGGTGCATGACCAGGGCAAAGGGCTTTGACTTGTCACGCTGCTGGTCAATCCATTTGATGCTTTTGTCGGTGATCATGTCCGTGGTGTAACCCATTTCCATTTTCACACCGTCTTTGGTGATCCAGTCCGGATTGTAGTACTCCCCCTGGTCGTTAAGGATTTCCCAGTGGTCAAACTTGAACCCTTCCGGGGTCAGATTGATGTGCCACTTGCCAATCAGGGCGGTGGTGTAGCCACTGTCGTGCAGAAGGTTGGGCCAGTTGTCCTGGGTACCGTCAAACAGCTGACCGTTCCAGTTAAAGCCGTTTTTATGGCCGAACTTGCCGGTCAGCATTGCTGCACGGGAGGGGCCGCACAGGGAGTTGGTGACAAAGGAGCTGGCGAAACGGACACCGTTCTCGGCAAGCCGGTCGATGTTGGGCGTGGGGGCCAGTTTGGCCAGATCCCCTCCGTAGGCGCTCACTGCCCGCTGGGCATGGTCATCGGACATGATGTAGATAATGTTCGGACGCTGGACCGGCGGGGTCTGTGCCGGTTGCACATCAGCGGCACTTACCGCCTGGGACAGTGCGCCTGCTACCATGAGTGAAACTACCTTCTTTTTCATTGAAGCGTTCTGGCTGTTTTTAATCGATGACAGTCAGCCGGTGTCTTTTTTGAACCACCGGCACCGGATTTAAAGGCTCAGCTCAAAGGCATCCATCAGTTCAGCCCTTGAGTCACCTCCCACATAGACTTCCAACCGGCCTGAAGACAGGGTGAACCGCTTTTCCTGGCCGTAATAGGCCAGTTTTTCCGGTGTCAGGGTCAGGGTGACCTCCCGGCTTTCCCCCGGCTCAAGGGTGACGTTCCGGAAGTCCTTGAGTTCCCTGCAGGGACGGGTGGTGCTGGCCAGTGTCTGCCGGATGTAACACTGAACGACTTCGGTCGCCTTAATGGGGCCTTCATTGGTCAGTGTGACGGTTGCTTCCAGAGTCTCCCCTTCACTCAGCGCTCTCTGGGAAAGGCGCAGATTCCGATAACTGAATTCACTGTAGGTCAGGCCAAACCCGAAGGGGTAGAGAGGCTCAGCGCTCAGGTCTTTGTAGGGCTGGTAGTCCTGGAAGTCCCGCATCTTGCCAATGGGCTTGCGGCCGTAATAAATGGGGACCTGTCCGGTTGCCCGGGGCACCGTCATGGGTAGACGGCCAGAGGGTGATACGTCGCCAAACAGAACGCGGGCCACGGCGTGGCCGGTTTCAGTGCCGGACTGCCAGGCAAACAGAAGCGCGTCGGCGTATTGTTCTGCAGCTGGAGAGGGGATTGGACGACCGGTGCATTGGATGACAACCAGGGGCTTGCCGGTCTCGCCAATGGCCCTGATCAGCTCTTCCTGTCCAGCGGGAAGGGCCAGTTCAGAAATGTTCCGGGCTTCACCGGTTCTGCGGTGGCTTTCACCGACACAGAGCACCACAACATCGGCCCGATGGGCACACTCCACCATTTCATCACTGAAGGCAGCTGTTTCGGTCAGCACTTCAAGATCCGGTGCTGCAGAGAGGATTCCGTCGTAAATACTGGTGACGTCTTCTGTTTTGCCATCCAGGCACCAGGAGCCAAGGTGCTGTCGTCTGGAATGAGCGTGAGGACCGATAACCGCCACTTTCAGCTGATGTTTGGTCAGAGGCAGTACCTGATGTCTGTTTTTCAGCAGGACCAGACTCTGTTCTGCCAGATTCAGGGCCTGGGCTACATGGTCCTCTCTTCTCAGAACCTGCTGATGCCGGTGTTCATCAACGTAGGGTGTTTCAAACAGGCCGGTCTGGAACTTGGCTCTGAGTACACGACAGACGGCATCATTCAGCCTTTCCAGGTGGATGGCACCCTGTTCAAGCAGTGTTTCCAGGTGATCTTCATAGGCCTCATTGGTCATGGCCATGTCTACCCCGGCATCCAGGGCTCTGGCCGCGGCACCGGCGGCATCGGCGGTGACACCGAAGTAGGCCAGGTCGGAGATGGATCCCCAGTCACTGATGACCATGCCATCAAAGCCCTGTTGTTCTTTCAGCCAGCCCTGTATCAGAGCTTTGCTGCCGGAGACCGGCTCTCCCCCCAGGTCATTAAAGCCGGACATGACGGTGCCAACACCGGCTTCCAGTGCCGCTTTAAACGGTGGGAGGTAGACGTTATGCAGGCTGTTGTCGGTGATTTCAGTGGTGTCATAATCGCGCCCGCCCTCAGCAGCCCCGTAACCCACAAAGTGCTTGGCACAGGCCAGCAGGGAGTCCGGGTTGGCCGGGCTCTCTCCCTGGAAACCCCGGACCACGGCTTTAGCCAGTTCACTGCTCAGGAAAGGATCTTCGCCGCTGCTCTCAATCACACGGCCCCAGCGGGGGTCGCGGACAATATCCAGCATGGGGGCGAAGGTCCAATGAATGCCCAGGGAGGCCGCTTCCCGGGCAATGCCGGTGTATGCCTGCTCTACCAGCTCAGGGTTCCAGGAGGCAGCCTGGGCCAGGGGAATAGGGAGAACCGTCTGCTGACCGTAGATCACATCTCGTGCAACAATCAGGGGAATGCCCAGACGGCTCTGCTCAACTGCAACCCGCTGTATTTCGTTCAACTGCGCCGGGTCCACGGTGATGCCTGGAGCATTCCCGGCCCAGGCTGTATCAGCGAGGATTCTGGATCCCCAGCGACCCTCACGAACCCCTTCAAGGTAAGCCTCTTTCTGCTCTTCATAGTTGAGCATGGGCGTCTGGCAGAGCTGTCCGACTTTTTCCTGCAGGGTCATGCGGGACAGCAGGTCCTGAATACGCTCTTCCACGGGGAGAGCGGGGTTCCGGTAAGGGTGGTTCATCATGTTCAATCCAGGCAATACGGCAGTTAACGTTGGATCCGGGTATTAATACTCAAAGTCAGGGAACGCTTCCTGAAGAAACTCATTCATTTCCCAGCCCATGGCCTGGTTGCCCAGCAGTTGAGCGCGTTTGAGCAGCTCCAGGGCAGCCTCAGGGACATAGCGACGATCCAGCTGGACATAAAGGTCGATGAATTGCAGCAGTTCGTCATCCGAAAGCTCTGGCAGCACCAGCTTGGCCTGCTCTATGGCTTTCTGGTAAAAGCCCGGACGGGGACCAGGCACGCTGGACTCCCAGGTTTCAATGACCTGCTGGAAGCCCCCCAGGTAAGGTTCATCCAGGCGCAGCTCCAGTTTGTTCATGCCCTTCAGGGCGATCACCCGGTTGCCTTTTTCCATCTGCTCCACAGCGAAGTCGAAATAGGCACTGGACTGGCGATAAGCGTTGATCCAGGCGGCGCAATAGGTCACCACAAGAAAGACCAGGATCAGCGACAGTTTTTTTCCCAGGCTCATTACTTCACTCCTACGCCGGTAAATGCCTTGATGAAGTTCTTCTGAAGGAAGAAGAAGACAAACACCACCGGTACGGCAATCATGGTGGTCATTGCCCAGAGCTGCTCCAGCTTGCCACCGGGTACATCGGACTGGAATTTATAAAGGGCCATTTGCAGCGTCAGCATGGAGTCATCACGGATATACAGCAGTGGCCCCATAAAATCGTTCCAGGCTCCCATGAAGGTCAGGATGCCCACCGTGGCCAGTGCAGGCCGCAGCATGGGCAGCACCACTTTGAAGAAGATCCTGAATTCACCGGCACCGTCAATCCGGGCGGCTTCCAGATAGGCGTTGTCTATCTGTTTCATAAACTGGACCAGCAGGAAAATGTTGTAAGCACTGATGCAGCCGGGAATGATCAAAACCCGGTAGGTGTTTATCCAGTCCCACTCATACATCATCATGTACACCGGAATGGTGAACAGGATGGCCGGGATCATCATGGAAGAGAGAATCAGCTTCAGCCAGAATTCACGACCAGGCATGTTGGTCTTGACGATGGCGTAGGCGACCATGGATGAGAACAGGCAGTTCAGCACGGTAATGGAGGTGGCAATGAAAATCGTGTTCAGGAAGATCCGGACAAGATTGACACTCTTGAACACCTCAATATAACCCTGGAAAGACCAGTCCGTAGGCAGTGCATTTGGAGTGTGCATGATCTCGGCACCCGTCTTGAACGAGTTGATGATCATGAAGAAAAACGGGTACAGCACCACGAAGCTGGCGAGGATCAATGACCCGTAGATCAGCCATTGCTGCCTGGTGGGCATCTGTCTTTTCATCAGACGGTCCATAAAAGTCATTAGTGATCCCCCTTGCTGGTGAGCTTCAGCTGCATCATGGTCAGGGTGTAAATAATCAGGGCCAGCAGCAGGCCAATGGTGGAAGCCTCACCCATCTTCATCTGTTCGAAACCGGTCTGGTAAAGGTACAGCACGGGGGTCAGGGCTGAGTTGTAAGGGCCACCCTGCAGGTCAAAGTTCATGAACACTTCCACAAACATCTGCAGGCCATTGATGATGTTGATGGTCAGGACAAAGACGATCTGGGGCTTGATCATGGGCAGGGTAATTTTTGTCGCCTTGCGCCACCAGGTAGCGCCGTCCAGGTCAGCGGCTTCGTACAGGGACTTGTTGATACTGGCGATGCCGCCCAGGAAGATGATCATCTGGACACCAAACCACTTCCAGGAGCTGAATACGGCAATGACCGGCATGGGGAGCCACTGTTCAAATTTCCAGAACACGGGCTCAGCCAGCATCCCGGCACTCACCATGGAGTCCTGAATCGGGCCGGTGGGGGCTGCCAGAAAGTCAAAGATGATCATGGCAACGGTAATAGAGGTGATGACCGGAATAAACAGGATGGTGCGGAACACGCTGGCCATGAACTTCACTTCGTTCAACATCAATGCCGCCGTCAGGGCAATGACGAAGCTGAGTGCCACAAAAATGACCTGGTTAAACAGGACGTTGAACAGAGAGAGCCAGAACTTGAAGTCGGCGACAATTTTGATCCAGTTGCCAAAACCTACAAACCGGGTGTTTTCCGGGTTCAGAACATTCACATCGAGAAAACTGTTCTGGAACGACAGAAAAAACGGGTACAGCAGAAACACCAGGAAAAACAGAACCCAGGGCGATAAAAACAGATAGGCAATCCAGTTCTCTTTGAATTTCATAACTTACAGCCTGTGAAAAGGTTTGAATTCGTTCATTTCAATATTGGGTGATGGTCAGGGCCTGAGGTCAGCCTTTTTTCAACAGCTTCCGGGCTTCCTGACCGGCCTTTTTCACCGCCTCTTCAGGTTCAAGCTCTCCTTTAAGTACGACACGGGAGTAATATTTCAAAATGATGCTGGCGACATCCGAGATATTGACAAAGGACTCACTCATCACGGTATTGCGCAGCTGGTCCATGAACGGCTTGGTGTCCGGGCTCTGGAAATAGGGGTTGTCCTGCAGGGTCATCAGGGTCGGCAGCTGCTGAAGGGTTTTGGTTGCCTGCAGGTTGATGTCGTCTTCCATCAGCAGCTCAATCAGTTGCCAGCTGTGCTTTTCCTGTTTTCTGGTACCCTTGAAGACCATCAGTGCCCGTCCGTCAAGGGTCGACATATGAGGTGCACCGGGTCGGCTGACCGGGATGGGAGCCACACCCACATCCTTGCCAATGACCATTGGGCCGCCTGCGGCATCCTGGAGGTTGGCTTTCCAGCCAAAACCGTACTGCAGCCACATGCCAATACTGCGGGAGAAAAAGTTCTGCTCCATGGCTAAGGGGGCATATTTCTGTGCCTGGCTCATGACCGAGAAAAACTCAACCATGCCCGCCTCTTTCTGGTCAAAGACCGGGTGGGTGCCATAGCGGTTCAGCAGCTGATACTGCCCTTCATTAAAGTTGTAATAGATCTGGGCCAGCAGGTTCCAGTACCAGCCTCCGGTGGAGAGTGCATCGTTCCAGAGTACGGTGCCATACACTGTGTTGCCGTTGGCCCTTGGGGGAAGCTGGTTGATTTTTCGGGCAGCCACCAGGAATTCGTCCCAGGTGGCGGGGGGACGCTCCGGATCAAGACCCGCTTCTACAAACAGTTTTTTGTTGTAGATCATCATCTGGGTGGTCAGGTGCCAGGGAATGTAATAATTCCGCCCGAAGTTCTCAGTCACGAACTGAGGGTCTACCCGGTTCTTGAGGGTTTCAAAACCGGGAAACTGGTTCAGGTAGGAGAGCTTGCCAAGCTTGGCGTAGCGGGCAACCTGAAACCCAAAGACTCCGGCATACACATTGGGGGAGTCACCGGCAGCCATCCGGGTTTCCAGGTTGCCGTCATTGGTAACAATCAGTTCTATGTCTGGGTGACGTTTTTCATATTCCGGTTTTATGACATCGGTAACGAAGGTCATGTAGTCCCCGGAAGGCACCATGAACTCAATTTTTTCTCTGGCCTGTGCCCTGTCAATGGGCACAAGGGATGTGAATGCTATTAAGGCAAGTGCAAACCATTTATACATCTTATTAACCTTGAAGAAACAGGGCATATAAAAATTTTTTGACAGGCACAGGCAACGGTCTTCCAGATTGAAGCGCCTGCGCAATCCCTTACAATAAAAGGTGCTGTCCGGTTTAAATCGGGTGAAAGGGTGAGTCAGAGGAGTAATGATTCCTACCCGCTCTTTTAAACTCATTACAACTATTCACCCCAATTATTCAGCTAAAGGGCTGAGTATTCAGCGGATCCATGGCCTGCTTTAAGAAGCGTTGACCATGAATCTTTATTTTTAAAAAACTTTTATATGGCCTGTTGCCAATTAAATGACCGTTTAAAGGGTCTCTCTTTTCACCAGTGTTGTAGGAATCATTTTCAGACCTTCAATCTTCTGTCTTTCTGCGTCGTCTTTTGCCTGAATCGCATTAAACAGAGTTTCGGCAGCCATAGCCCCCATTTCCAGCTTATGGTGTGAAACGGTGGTCAGGGCCGGTACGGTTAACTCGGATTCACGGATGTCATCAAAGCCAACCAGTTTCATATCACCCGGTATGGTGACTCCGTGCTCACGGGCCGCCCGGTTAATGCCGAGAGCCATTTCGTCGTTTCCGGAGAAGATGGCTTTGGGAAGGGTACCTTTGGCCAGCATTTCTTTCATCTGACGGTAAGCGGTTTCTTCAGTAAAGTCGGACTGGATAATAAAGTCCCGGTTAAACTCAACGTTGAAAAAACCGAGAGCGGCGATGTAACCTTCAAGACGCTTCTGGTTGTCGTAGGAGTCCTGAGGACCACTGAAGTAATAGACTTCACGGCATCCCTGGCTGATCAGTTCCTTGGTAGCTGCAAATGCCCCACCGAAGTTATCGATCAGGATGCTGTAGATGTTGTCGGCCTGAATCTCACGGTCCAGCACCACCAGAGGAAGATCTTTGGAGGCAACAGAAGTGAGAACTTTGTCGTCGAAAGAGTTGGTCAGGATGATGGCGCCGTCAACCATCCGGTCGCGCAGGTACTTATAAGCCGTGGAGTTCTCTTCACCATAAAGACTGCAGGCCAGCAGGTCGTAACCCATCTGGTGAACCGTTCTTTCAATGCCTCTGGCGATTTCACTGTAGATCGGGCCAAACCAGGAGTTGAAGAAAAGGCCGATGGCGCGGGTCTTTTTCTGCTTGAGCAGCTTGGCATTGCCGTTGGCCACATAGTTGAGCTTTTTGGCAACCTTCAGCACGCGCTGGCGGGTTTCTTCGCTGATCCGTTCGTTACCGTTGATGGCATAGGAAACCGTCGATATGGAAACCTTTGCCTCTCTGGCGACATCTTTAATAGTGGCTTTCACCGCAATGCTCCTTGGTTTGCGGACTGTCTTCGAACTGTCTTGACGACATAGTTTTGCGGAAAATAGTCTCTGCGCAAAAAAAAACAGTGGCGTACAAGCCTGGGATGTACCTGGTAACCTCTGTTCATTCAGGGGGTTTTCGGTGTTCTCCGGGGCTTGTACGTGTAGCTCGGTTAAATTGTAGAAACGATTCTACCAGCAAGTTTCCCTCCTGACATCAATAATTTAATGCCAGGGAAGTGTGAGAGGTACGTGTTTTCCGATGTTTCTGCGGCTCGCAGGTCTGTCAGAAAAGCACGTAGCCCCTCATTGGGTTTTCAGCAGGTCATACTGATTACAGTCTGATTTCGAGAGTGTTGCCAGCGTCTTTCAACAGCTTGTTCAGCACCACTTTGTCAATCAGCATACCGCCGCTGCGGTATGGGTTAGGCTGCTCAACCATGGCCAGTTCACTGCCATTCAGGGTGACCCTTTTGGGGGTGTGCTCTCCCTGATCCGGATGAATGACCAGCTTGCAGGGTTTGTCATACAGCTGGAAGTCCAGGGTGACCTTGCCCAGATCTCTTGCGATGACCGGGTCCAGGAGCAGGGATTCCTGCTGATAGCGAATACCCAGAACACTGCTGATCAGCTGGTTGATGTAAATGCCAGGACCACTGGAATAGATTCTCCAGCCACCTTTCACCTTGACGTCACCGGACTTCAGCTTGTCAAAGTTGTTATAGGCTTCATAGCGGTCGTTAAACTTGCCGTCTGAGCTTGAGAAGTAAGCATTGGACTGGCGCAGTTCAGCATTTGGTACCGCTCCCTCAATTCCCACTGGAATGATTTTATAGAGGTTGTCGTATACCTCTTTGGCCTTACCCATTTTGCAGAGCGCTTCAATAAACCGGATGTGGGCGTGGCAGTATTGCAGGCCCACTTCACGACCCAGGTTGGCAGCCAGCTCGGCACGCTTGAAGTAGCTCTGTTTGCCCGCCTTGTATTCTGCCATCCGGTCCATCAGGCGAACGCCGTCCGGGTGAACCAGGTGCTCGTTAATGATTCCCATGTGGCGATCGGCCATCTCCGGGTCAAAGGTCTCGGAGATAATGGAGCGGGAAGCCGGAAGCAGGCGGTACTTGATGCCGGTTTTCTGGTCAGATGGGTGCAGCAGGTATTCCACCTGGTCGGTTTTGCCTTCATCAAAGTGAATGAAGCCGGCAATGACACCGTCCTTGATCAGGTATTTGTGATAATCCTGCTCCATACGCTCCGTAAGACTGATAATGCCGTCTACGAAACGGGCGTATTGTTCGTGACCTGCCAGGGCTTTGCTGATGGTCTTGAACGCCTGCAGTGTCAGCGGAATGGTCCAGCCACTGACCATGTTTTCACGCAGAGCCTGGTTGGCAGGCTGCAGGGTGTCGTCCCAGTCCCCATCGCCGTAGCTGGAGAGGGAGGTTCCGGGCACCAGGTTGTCAATGATGTGTTTGACCTGTCTTTCCACATGGGCGAACAGGCTGACTTTTTCATCGGTGAAGGCAAAGCCCTGCTCAATGCTGGTGTAGGGCAGCTCTTTGTCCAGAATGGCCAGGTCGCCAGTGGCGGTGAGATAGTCGGCCAGTGCCTTCAGGGGCCATACGACAACATCGCCGTGGGCTTCTTCCTGCTGAATACGGGCATACTGGTCAAACATGAACCACTGTGGCCAGGTTCCGGTTTCCATGTGCTGGTGGCTGTAAATGGTTTCCAGCAGGTCGGCAACTCGATCATAGCGCTGCATGGACAGGAAGAATTCAAAGGGTCCCTGGGAGACATCACGGGTGCCCCAGGCGGCGCCGGAATACTGCTCAAGGCCATGGGGTGTGCTGTAATGAACCAGTGCGTTGTGGGTGAACCACTGCATGGTGTCGTTCAGCTTGTCGGCATTGTAGCTGTCGTTTTCAAATTGGATGTTGAAGTGGTTGATCAGTCGGTTCTGGGCTTCCTGGTAGGCACGGGTTTCTGTTTCAAAATCCAGGTGCTCAACAGGGCTCTGATCCTTGTCGCTCAGGCTGCCGGCAATGGTAAGACTGGCTGTGCTGCTGATCTGGCCACTGATCAGCAGGAAGCGGGCAGAGTCTTTATCATCATGAATGACGGATACATCCGACAGGGTGTCATCGGTCATCAGGGTGTAACTGAGTTCAGGGTGAGTCTCTGCAATCAGCGGGTTGTAGCCGGAAATGTGGATATGGCGACCTTCCTGACGGACAGTGACGGCATTTTCATTCTCATTGTTGCCCATGATCAGCTGGTTGGTGACCATGACGTCCAGTGGTGTATCAAAGCCGGATACTTCAATATCCATTTGAATGGCAGAGCTGGCCAGGGCGCTGAAGCTGCGAACCTGGATATAGCCGCCATTGTACTTGTAGATCCACAGGGAGTGGTTGGCGCCATTTTCATAGGCGGAAGCCATGGTGAGCAGTCGATATTGCCCATCCTCTTTTACCCAGAGACGCTGGCCGCTGGACTTGAACAGGTTCAGGGAGCTTCTTTCTACACCCATCAGTTTGTTAAAGGAGGTGTTGCCCAGTACCACATGGGAGTTGAACACACCGTACATGCAGTGGGTGGAGCTCATCACCGGATTCATGAAATTCTGGTTGTTGCCAGAAGAGATCATATGACCGGTAGAGCGCTCCAGCAGGTGCTCTTTTGCCTGAAGGGTGACATAGCGACTGTCTTTATGGAAGAAAGACAGCAGTTCGCCATTTTCCTCTTCGGCAAAGCGTCGTTCACTGCCAAAGAAGTGGCGGATTTCTTCTTCGCTCAGGGGCGTTCCCACAACTACGGAAGGAGCGGCCAGACAGCTTTGGGCAAAGTCGGACAGGTCGATTGCCTGGGCGCTCTCATCGGTAATGGAGGCTTCCGGGGCCTGGTAATGTTTTTTAATGTCTGCAACCGGCAGGGCTTCGGAGACATTGACAGAAGGCATATCCGGCTGGAAATGGAGATAGAAGACAGTCTGTGTCTTTTCTCCAGCGGTCAGGGTGATGTCTTCGCTCTGCAGGGCGATATAGGCAATTTCAAACTGATAGCGGGTGTCGTCCAGAGCTGGCTTTGACAGGGCTTCAGGCTGATTGGTGAACTTATAGTCCTTGCCGAAAAATTGCATGCCATCCGTCGCAAAATGCGCAACCGGTGAGAAAGAGCCCAGCTGCACCCAGGGGTTGCCAGTGCTTTGTGGCAGGTTCTGGCGTGAGCAGACGGTATATCCAGCGCTCTCTACGGAGAACACCTGGTGATCAATGTACTGGCTGCAATAAGCTTCATTGGATTTGACCGCCCCTTCATCGGCCAGAGCAATGTCCTGGCCGTAGATGAGGTCCATGGTCAGCTCGTCAGTTCCGGTGTTTTCGACATCAGTGGTCAAAAACAGGGTGCTGCTGTCAGAGGCCACTGTGGCAGTGACGGTAGCGCGGAAAGCATCCGTTTCTGTTTTCCAGACAATCTGTCCGGAGGTGGTGCGGAAGGTTTCAATCCGGGGGTTAAGATACATCAGCGGGGTGGCGCTGATGTTTCCATCCTGCTTCACCCTCAGGTAGATGTTGGACAGGGCCTGTTCCAGCTCGGGGGTTTCGTACTGACCCACCATTACGTTGCCGGATTTAATGGATCGCAGCACGTTGTACTGGTTGAACTCCAGGGCCAGCTGGCCATTGGAGAGCATGTGGGTCTGGTTGGAAATTGCAAAATTCATTGAAACTAAATCATCTCCGGCTGGATTTTGACTGGTTTCGAGCGATGCCCTTCTGGGTGGTGTGCTCAAAAGTTCAGTGTTTCTAACTGGTGTTAAACCCGGGTATGGGCAGCCAGCTGCGCCTTGCAGGCTCTGGCTGTCCGGCTGGTATTTCTCAGGGCAGGGAAATGTTTTCCCCGGTGTCTTTGTCAAACAGGTGGCATTTGCTCATTCGGAACCGGATGGATTCCTGGCCCGCCTGCTTCAGGTTGTGCTCTGTGCTGACCAGCTTGCAGATAATTTGCTTGCCCTGAAGGTCAAAGTAGACATAAGACTCGGAACCCATTTCCTCTATGCCCGAAATGCTGGCAGTGATGCTGTCTTCAGCATCAGGGTCATGGAGTACAACGTGCTCAGGACGCAGTCCCATATAAACGGACTTGCCCTCATGGGAGCGGACCCGTTCCTGTTTGTCTTCCGGCAGCAGAAAACGCTGGCCAAATGCTTCCACCATAAGGTTGTCTTCATGGCGAACCAGTTGGGCCTCGAACATGTTCATGGAAGGGGAGCCAATGAATTCAGCAACGAACTTGTTTTTGGGGCGATGGTAAACATTCATCGGAGTGTCCACCTGCATGACGGTACCCTTATTGAGTATGCAAACCCTGTCGCCCATGGTCATGGCTTCCACCTGGTCATGGGTTACATAGACCATGGTGGCCGGACGGCCGGACTCTTTCAGCTGCTGGTGCAGCCGGCTGATGCGCATGCGCATGGATACACGCAGCTTGGCATCCAGGTTGGAGAGGGGTTCGTCAAACAGAAAGACTTCAGGCTTGCGCACCATGGCCCGGCCAAGGGCGATGCGCTGGCACTGTCCACCGGACATCTGGCCGGGTTTGCGGTCCAGAAGTTCAGTGATTTCCAGCAGCTCTGCCGCCTCTTTCACCCGTTTTTCAATTTCAGCTTTCGGTTTTCTGGCGGTTTCCAGCCCGAAAGCCAGGTTCTGCCGGGCGGTCATATGAGGGTAAAGGGCATAGTTCTGGAAAACCATGGCGATGCCTCGATCCTTGGGGGGGATGTTGTTGCAGCGCTTTTCCCCGATGATCAGATCGCCACTGGTAACGCTTTCAAGGCCCGCCATCATCCGCAGAGTGGTTGACTTGGCGCAGCCGGAAGGACCCACCAGCACCATGAATTCGCCATCCTGGATGTCAAGGCACACATCATGGACCGCATGAAAACCGTTGCTGTATACCTTGTTGATATTGTGAAGCTTGACCCGGGCCATTGAAGTGTTCCCTGATGTTGCTGGGTTTGGAAACGGGCTTTGAACAGAAGCTCGTACCGTGTTGTAGAAACGTTTCGGCATCATATTGAGGCAGGGTCACCCTGTCAACGCTCAACCCGGTTCGAAAAATTGATCCAGGTCGGTACTTTGACCGTTTTCCGGGAAAATGGCGGTGGCAGAGGAGGAATGAAAAATGTATTTCATGAACGGAACCTGAGCGTTATCGAAATATCAGTCAACGATTTCCATAACCCGGTTTTGCATGGCAAGGGAGTGTCAGAGTTTTTCAAGATAGCAGGACTGCTACCAGAAAACTGCCCGGGTTGTGACTCAGGTCATCCCAACCGGACCTTTGGCTCTACCTCCACTCCTGCAATGCTTATACAGTACAGACCAAGCAATTCCTGCTGCTTTTCTCTGTCTGACACATAGGGACTTACTGTGAAAGTTGTCACCCATGGCGCAAAACTGACCTGTAATTGCGGTTCTTCACCTTCCAGCCTGAGCATAGCCAGTGCCACCGGCCGTGTGGAAAGCTCACTGATGGCCACCGTCGATGATTCATCCGCTGGCGGCAATGTCAAACCCTTCGGTGCCTGTTCAAGAAAAGACAATAAGCCCTGCAGTCCCAGTCTTTCCGGAAAATGGCGGGGCTGCGCCAACAGTGTGGTTCTGAACGGGTCAAAACTGCTCACGGCCGATGGAACCTTGAAATGCAATGTGGGTGGCAAGATCACCATTGCCCAGCCCGGGCAGTCAAGTACCAATGCCGGGATGGGATCAAGCGTGGCCAGGTCGTCCACTCTGTCCCCCATGCAATCCAGGGCTCAGGACATTGATGACGTTTATGTCATTATGCCGGAAGCGGATACGCTGCTGTCGGATCTGGCAGGCCAGTGTTATGGCACCAGTGATCCCGGTGTGCTCCAGCACCTCCAGTCCGTTAACCGGCATCTGCAGGGTGGCATGGTCAGAACCTGCCAGCCGGTGGTGCTCTCGCCCTGGACCAAGCCCGGCTTTACAGCCAGAGAACAGGAGGCGGCCTCTGCTGCTGCCGGGGTCAACCGTGTCTATCAGGAGCTGGGGCCGGAACAGATAGCTGCCTTCCAGAGCAACCATGATGCGGTGACCAATATCACCATGGCTGCCCAGGAAGCTGAGGATGTGTGTTATGTCTGCAACCTGGCCGACAGCAACAGTCCGGCACAGTCCACCGTTGCCTGGACCGGTGGGGTGATTACCGGCCTGGGGTCCCAGGCGAACAGCATCCGTGACTCATTGCAGAATATTCAGAACGGAGCCAGAAACCTGTATACGACACTGGGGACTACTCCAAAAAGTCAGTGGCCGTCTACACCGGCCATGAAACAGTTCCGGTCACTCCAGAACCAGCAGCTTGGCCATATTAAAAATGCCCTGGATGCAATACCGAATACCCCAAGCCCCCTGAGAGCCAGCGGCCAGACGTCACTGAAAAACTATCTGGGCCTGAAAAATCGTTACATCTACAAATGGCACAGAACCGGGTCGTTTGATATGCCGAAACAGTGGGGCGATGTCTATACCAATGCCTTCAAGTTCAGCAAGGGCTTTGACAGGGCTGGGAAGACCCTGTTTGTTCTGAGCGCGATCCCCAAGGCAGATGAAACTGTGGATGCCTGGCGTGATGAGCGGGTTTCACGGGAGCAGGCCAGCCGGTTAACGGTAAATAATACAGTTTCTTTAGGCTTTAGTTATGGTTTGGGTACAGTCACAGGCAAGATGCTGAGTCGAATGATTGTCGCCCAGGGCATCAGAATGGGATTTGTGGCTCTGACAGGGCCCGCAGGCTGGGCTGTAGGAGCCCTGTTGCTGGGGGTATCAACCTTGTATAACAGTAATATTAGTGAAGCATTTGGGGACAGGGCGGAGTGGTTGACCTTTGACCTGGTGGATTCAGTAAAAGAGTTCTTTGATGAATAGTGAAGAAACAATATACATCATTAAACTGATTTTAATGATTGCTTTTATCACTCCTTCTCTGATAGGCATGCTTATGTGGGTGCCTGCATTTATTCCGTTATGGTTCAAAAAAAAACAGATCAAGGACATCTACTTTCGCAATGCCCGTCCGTTTGAAATCGGGGCTTCCTGGTGTATTCCTGGCCAGTGGGCTCTTGGGCCTGCAACGGATATAGTGTTTCGCTCCTGGTGGGGAACAGCTGAAGACCGTGTTGTTCATCAGAAAGTCTATGAGGCCTTTGTGAAAGAGCTGGGTATTGGCTGGACCCGGCTGCTTTATATGCAAGGCCTTGGCTTTCGCATGATGTTTGTTGGGGGGATTTATACAGGTATCTGCTTGCTGTTTGGAATTGACCCTACTCCTAATTGATACAAGGCTACTAATTTTCGTCATTCGAATAATGATCTGGAAATAACCATAGAAGCATGGCGTGACAGAATTGAGTCTCTGTTTTTTTGGAGAGCAATATCACAGGAAAACTGCTGACTCGGATGATTGTCGCCCAGGGCATCAGGGTGGGGTTTGTAGCTCTGACAGGGCCTGCAGGCTGGGCGGTAGGAGCCTTGTTGCTGGGCGCGTCAACCTTGTACAGCAGTGATTTTGGGGATGCAATTGGCGAGGGTGCCGAGATACTGTTCTTTGAGAAGCTACCAGAGTGGTTCAAGTAATATGGATATATACACAATCCATGAGTTTGGTGGTGCACTCATTATCTTTATAACAGTCATCGGCATGCTAATGTGCATGTCCGCTTTTATTCCACTGATGTTCAAAAAAAAGCAGATCAAGGATATCTACTTTCGCAATGCCCGTCCGTTTGAAATCGGGGCTTCCTGGTGCATTCCTGGCCAGTGGGCTCTGGGGCCTGCAACGGATATTGTGTTTCGCTCCTGGTGGAGGACGGCTGAAGACCGCGTTGTTCATCAGAAAGTCTATGAGGCCTTTGTAAAGGAGCTGGGTATTGGCTGGACCCGGCTGCTTTATATGCAGGGCCTTGGCTTTCGCATGTCTTTTATAGGCATCACATATGCTGTCATATGCGTGGTGTTTGGGATTGATACTATTCCCAAATGATCGCTTAGAGTACAGCCTGGTATGTAGAGCCCGGCCCCGATGGAGAGCCGAATTCTGTAGTATGCCCTGTTGTGTCCGCTGCTTTACAGCTTACTGGTGACGGGATAAAGGTCGTGGAGGGTTACGGGATTCAGGTTCAGCCCTTCAATGTCTTTCCGGGTTCCCACCAGCAATGTGCGGTTGAAGAGCATAACATCCGGAGCATCGCTGATGATGGTGTTCTGGATTCTCCGGTAGATCTGTTTTCTTGCGGTCGGGTCGATGGTGGTTTTCCCTGCTTCCAGAAGATGGTCAACTTCAGGGTTGTCGTAGAAGGTTCGGTTACCGGCGTTGCCCTTGGCGCTGGAGTGATACATTGCGTAAAGGCCGTAATCGGCATCGCCGGTTACACACCCCCAGTTGCCCAGGAACATATCGAAGCGTCCGGCAGCAGTCTCTTCCAGATAGGAGGCCACTTCAAGGGTCTGGATTTTGATGTCGAGTCCAATCTGGTTCAGCTGGGCCTGAATAATCTCTGCTGTCTGGCGATTTCGCCCTCCTTCGGAAATCATCAGCTGGATGCTGGTGCCAGGCTGTACACCCGATGCTTTGAAGTAATCACGGGCTTTTTCAAGGTCATAGGCGTAATAGGGGGTGTCCGGGCTGAAGGCAAAGACACCTGATGCAATGGGGGAGGTCGCCACTACCCCGGCACCGTCAAGTACCGCATCAATGATGGCCTGGCGGTCGATGGCGTAGTTGATGGCCAGGCGCAGATTTTTGTTTTTGAACAGTTCCCGGGTGTTGTTGAACCCCAGGTGCCCGTAGCTCAGGGATGATTTTTCCAATAGTTTCAGTTTCGGGTTGCTCTTGACCAGCTCCCTATCCACTGAGGGCAGTTCCAGGGCAATGTCCAGCTCGCCGGTTTCCAGGCCGATGGTTCTGCTGGAGTCCTCAGGAATGACCCGGTAGATCAGTTCATCATAGGCGGCGGGGGGCTGAAAATAATCATCGAAACGGGACAGTACCACTTTATCTCCCCGGTCCCATTGAACAAACCGGTAGGGGCCGGTACCTATGGGGTGCTCATGATAGTCCTCTCCCCACTGCTCAACCGCCTGCTGGTTCAGGATGGCAAGTGCTGGATGTGCCAGATGGTATAGCAGTGGACCAAAGGATTCCCGTGTGATCATTCTGAAGGTGTAATCGTCCAGGATCTCAATGCGTTCAACCGGGGGGAGTACAAAGGCAATCCGGGAGGATTGGGTCATGCGCTTGAAAGAGAATTGAACGTCGCTTGCCTTTAGCTCATTGCCATTGTGGAACCGGACTCCTTTGCGAAGTACGAACTCTGTGGTGACCGGGTCAATCTGTTGCCAGCTCTCTGCAAGTCCGGGAATGATCTCCAGGTCACCGGTTACCTCAACCAGCCTTGAATACAGCATTTTGTTGACTTTCAGTGAGCTGCCATCGTTGGCCATATGGGCATCCAGGGTTCTGGCATCAGCGCTTATGCCGACTGTCAGAACTTTTCTGCTGCTGGTGGATGAGGTGCTTTCATCGTTGCTGCACCCGGTAAGAGTGAACAGGAGTGACAGCAGTATGCCAGCTAACCTCTTTATATCGTTCATTTTTTTCATGGATATGCTTTTCCCCCCGATGACAATTCAGTCTGCAAACGGCCGTGTTTTGTTGCCTGGATACAGCCTTTGTAGCGATAACTTATAGAGAGTGAGGGGCGGTATCCTTGACTCAGAACAAGGGCCAGAGTGATTGCAGGGGAGGTGTCTGATTTGACCATTTAACCTGCTGCTATGGATGAAGGTTAAAGTTTCACATAGGGTTCGGATGACGAAGGGTATTGCTTGTGAAACGTTTTAAATTCTCACTTTGTCGTACAGTTAAAGGCTGATTTATATACGCCTGAGCCCCTCTGTGGTTTTTGCTTTATTTTGCGGTCATGTGATCTTAATCAATAAATACGGTGTTTTTCTGGTGATGGGCAGTAAAAAAACGCAGTGAAGTGGACTTTTGGGGTGGCTGTGTGTAAATAGTTGGCCCCATATTGCTGTTTAAACGTTTTGACACTTTCTTAAACTTTTTCAGTTTATTTTCAAGAGAGCAAGTGAAGCAAAGCCTTATGCCATTAAAACGCTCCCCCCTTGCCATGACGGTCTCAAAGACCGTTGCCAGGACGGCCGGTATTGTCCTGACAGCCGCTTCCGTGATGGCCCAGTCCGCCCTGGCAGCGCCGGAAAAGCCTGCAGAGCAGCCCAACATCCTGTTTATTTTCAGTGATGACCATGCCACCCGCGCCATCAGCGCTTACGATGATACGTTCATCAATACCCCGAATATTGACCGGATCGCCCGGGAAGGCGCGATTTTTGAAAACAACTTTGTGGGTAACTCCATCTGCCAGCCCAGCCGGGCAGCGGTTTTAACCGGTAAGCATTCTCATCTGAACGGCGTGATCGACAACACTTCCCGCTGGAATGGCAACCAGATTATTTTCCCGAGGCTGTTGGCCAGCAAAGGATACCAGACTGCCCTGATCGGCAAGTGGCATATGGAGCCGGCGCCTACTACCGAATTTGAATATTCAACTGTGTTGAACGGCTCTGGCCGTCAGGGTACCTATTATCAGCCTGAATTTATCAACAATAAGGGAGTGATTTACTCCGAGCAGGGGTATTCCTCCGATGTTATTGTGGATAAGTCCATCAACTGGCTGGATAAGGAGCGGGACAAGAGCAAGCCTTTCTCTCTGATGGTGCAGTTCAAGTCCCCTCATACACCCCGTCGCCCTGCGATCCGCAACCTGAACCTGTTCAAGGATCACCAGTTCCCCGAACCGGCAACTCTGTTCGATGATTACAATACCCGGGGTGACCATGCTGCTAATGCCTGGATGCAGATTTATGGGTTGAACGATATCGACGTCAATGCCTTCCCGCCCGATGGCAGTACTGCAGAAGAAAAAGAGATTCGTAAAAAGTGGCTGGCGAAAATGTCAGACTTTGAACGTCGTCAGTACAACGACTGGATGAACCGGATGACGGCGGAGCAGCGTCAGGCATGGCATGACGCTTACGACGAAAGAAATGTGGATTACTGGAAAAAGACCCATACTCCTCTTTATAAGCGGATCTATGGCGATAACATCCCGGAAGACAACCTGAAAGCCCGTACCCGCTATCTGTACCAGCGCTTTATGCAGGATTATATGGCGACGGTTTACAGCATGGATGAAAACATTGGCCGCATTCTGCAGTGGCTGGACGACAACGATATGGCTGAAAATACCATTGTCGTTTATAGCTCCGACCAGAGCTACTTTATTGGTGAGCATGGCTGGGCGGAAAAGCGCTACATGTATGATGAAGCCATGAGGATGCCCCTGATGATGCGCTGGCCGGGCAAGATCAAGCCAGGGCAGAAAATTCATGCCATGACTCAGAATATTGACTTTGCTCCGACCCTGCTGAACATTGCTGGAGTGGATACGCCTGCTGAGATGCAGGGCAAATCTTTCCTGGGTCTGATGACTGGCAAGGTTTCTGAAGAGCAGTGGCAGACTGAGCGCCCGGGCCTCTATTACCACTACTATATGCAGGGTGCTCACAATGTTCCCCGTCATGATGGTGTCCGGACCGACCGTTATAAGCTGATCAACTTCTATACCGGTGCAGGTTCTTTTGAAATGTACGATCTGGAGAATGATCCTTACGAGATCAACAATGTCTATGATAATCCAGAGTATAAGGAAGTGCGCAAGACGATGATGGCTCAGCTGAAAAAGCTGCGTAAGGACTACGAAGTGCCAGAGTCTGACTTTGTTGCTCCCTACCCGTTCATGTATCCCGAGGAAAGGAAAAAGCTCGGTCTGTAATCCATGCCTGACCCGCCCCTGTTTCACGGGGTGGGCTGGTAATGTTCATTGTAATAATGCGTAAACGTCTAAAGACGTGCGCCAGGAAAAGGCAGGTTTTACCAGAGGCTTGGTGGAATCTGCTTTTTTTTTAGGGCACGCTCGAGGGGGAAGATAATGAAGAGAGTCGCTCGGGGACTGGTCGCTGGCTTGCTGATGGCCGCTGCTGGCACCGCAATGGCTGCGCCAAAATATGTGTTTTATTTTATTGGGGATGGCATGTCGATTCAGCAGCGTAATGCCGCTGAGACATTTATGAACCGGCAGTACACCCCCGGCGAGATCGCCAATGCAAAAGCCCTGCAGATGAACCGTTTTCCGGTTCAGGGTCTGACCACCACTTATTCCCTGAATAACCCCATCACCGACTCTGCTGCTTCCGGTACAGCCCTTGCTACAGGGGTAAAGACCAATAATGGTTTTGTAGGAATGACCCCTGATGGTCAGTCCCACAAAACCATTGCTGAAATGGCAAAAGCAAAGGGCATGAAAGTAGGCATCGTCACCAGTATTGCCCTTAACCATGCAACACCTGCCTCGTTTTATGCCAAAACGCCGAGGCGATCTAATTACTACGATATTGCCAGGCAGCTTTCCGAATCCGAATTTGATTATTTTGGTGGCAACTATCTGCTCCAGCCCACCGGTAAAAAGAAAGATCAGCCTGATGTCTATGACCTTATAGAGCAGGCCGGTTACACCCTGACCCGTGACCGTCAGGGGTTGATGGCGGCCACATCTGGGAATAAAGGGCCTGGGGATAAAGAGCCTGGGGGGAAGAGGGTGGCGGTAGCACCGATCAATTACGCCCTGGATGATGCCGGAAATCCGGAAACGGTGGCCTTGCACGAGTTTGTCAGTAAAGGCATTGAGTTGATGGAAAACCATCCGGAAGGTTTTTTCATGATGGTGGAGGGGGCCAAAATAGACACCATGGGCCATCAGAATGACGCTGTGGGTAATATTCATGAAACCCTGGCCCTGGATAAAGCGATTTCGGTGGCCTGGGATTTTTATCAGAAGCATCCGGAAGACACTTTTATTCTGGTAACCGGAGATCACGAAACCGGTGGGATGACCCAGGGCTTTACTGCCGTCACCATGAATTACGACATTTTGAACGGACAGGTCATGACGGCAGACCGTTTCTCCCGGGAGGTGGTTCAGCTGCGTAATCGTCAGGGAAGTTTTGAAGAGGCGCTGGCACTGATTGAGCAGGCTTTTGGCATGCGCCCGGAAACACCGGAAACCATGGCTGCTGTCCAGAAAGCGCTGAAGGCTCATAAAAAGAACACGCCGGGAAGACGGGTGGCCTGGGCCGCAAGGCAGAGATTATTGAATGCTGAGGAGCTGGAGCTGGTAAGAGCCGCCTGGGAGGAGAGTATGAAGCCTCCTGCCCAGCGCCGCAAAGAACGTACCCGGGCTAAGCGTATTGCCTATGGGGGATATGAGCCTCTGGCGGTAGCGATGACTCACTTACTGAACAGTAAGGCCGGTATTGGCTGGACCAGCTATTACCACAGCGCCACGCCGGTGGTGACCAGTGCGGTAGGAGAAGGGGCAGAGCAGTTCTCCGGCTATTACGACAATGTTGATGTGTTCAAGCGCCTGAAGCAGGTCATGGAGATTTAATACCGGATGCCCCGATGGTTTTTTGATCGTGACGTCCAGCTGGTCTTGTTGATCGCTGGACTCTGCTTTGCCCTTTATTATCTGCCCACCGGTTATGAGTCCAGGCAGGCGACCTGGAAGCCCTCCCATGGGGAGGTGCTGGAGGTGAATAATGACATGGTGCAGAAGTTTGGCCTGGTGATGGTAGGTGAGCAGCAGCTGACCGTTCGTATTGCTGAAGGTCCGTTCAGGGGTCAGGTTCACCCATCCTCCAATATCCTGGTGGGTAAAAAAGAGCAGGATAAGCTCTTTAAGGCAGGCGACCGTGTTCACCTTAATCTTTATGTCGGTGAAGTGCATGAAGAGGCTGGCGATAGAGCTGAACTGTTTTCCATCCGGGCAACGGACTATTACCGGCTGAACATTCAAGGGTGGCTCTTTCTGGCGTTTGCTGCAGCCCTGGTAGTGTTGGGCGGCAGAACCGGAATGAAGGCGCTGCTCTCCTTTGTATTCACCGCCCTGGTGATCTGGAAAATTATGATTCCCGGGTACCTCAACGGCTATGATCCCATTTTGATGTCACTGGCTTCAGTAACGGTTCTGAACGGGGTGATCATTTTTCTCATCGGGGGCTTTGGCAAGAAGGCTGCTGTTGCCTTTATTGGTGCACAGACCGGTACACTGGTCTGCTGTCTGCTATCCATTCTTTTGAATGAACCTTTCCACTTGAACGGAGCCGTGCGTTCCTTTTCTGAAACCCTGCTCTACTCAGGATTTCCTGATCTGGATCTGAACGCGTTGTTTGTTTCCGGAATCTTTGTCGCCTGTGCCGGGGCGGTGATGGATCTGGCCATGGATATTGCTGCTTCCCAGGAGGAACTGGTGGCTGCCAGTCCCGGAATATCGCGGTTTGAGCTGTTTGCCGCCAGTATACGGGTGGGGCGTGCGGTGATGGGTACCATGACCACAACCTTGCTGCTGGCCTACTCCACCAGTCTCACTTTAATGCTGATGACGTTTATGGGTCAGGGCGTTCCCCTTGAGACAGTATTTAATATGAATTACGTCTCGGCGGAAATCATGCATACCCTGGCGGGCAGTTTCGGGCTTGTTCTGGTGATGCCTTTGACTGCGCTGGTGGGGTCGCTGGTGATGGTCAGGGGGAGGAATAAGGGGGCAAAGGTAAGCGATAAAGCGGGTTGTCATACAGTGATTACATGAATGCATGTGTAGAAAAAATAGAGTCTTATCACTTTTTTTGTATTTTCCTTATTTACGGCGAATAAGGAAATTCGGGTTGATTTATTGTTGAGTGAATACCGTCATGCCCCTTGCTGAGCGAACGAAAGTCTGTACTGAGAACATTGCCCTTCACTTCTCGTTGGCTCCTGCCCCCGGTGTTTTGCTTGATCCGGGCAAGTCCAGGACATGTGTTTCGACCAGAGTCTGGAATGATGACCGGCCCAGGATGAGCCAATTTATCGAAGCTCTGCTTGCCAAAATGACGCTTGAAGAAAAAATCGGTCAGTTGAATCTTCAATCTGGATTTATGGGGAGCACCGGTCCATATGTCAACGAAGCCTACGAGCAGATGGTTCGGGAGGGACGTGTGGGGGCGGTGTTTAATGCCTACGGAGCGGAACTGACCCGCAGGCTTCAAAAAATGGCAGTAGAAGAGACCCGTCTGGGCATTCCGTTGCTGATAGGGCATGACATTATTCACGGTCATAAAACGATTTTTCCGCAATCTCTGGGGGAGGTGGCCTCCTGGAATCCTGATCTGGTCAGACTCGGGGCAAGGGTTGCGGCAAGGGAGGCCACGGCAGATGGCATTAACTGGACGTTTGCGCCCATGGCGGATATTGCCAGGGACCCCCGCTGGGGGCGCATGGCAGAAAGCGCCGGGGAGGATGTGTATCTCGGGTCGGTTATGGCTGTGGCCAGGGTAAAGGGCTTTCAGGGCGATGATTTGAGCCAGCCCGATACAATGCTGGCCACGGCCAAGCATTTTGTTGGCTATGGACTTTCCCAGGCGGGCCGGGACTACCATACGACGGATGTTTCTGAACAGGAGTTAAGAAGCACACAATTACCACCGTTCAAAGCCATGGTTGATGCGGGGGTTGCTTCCGTTATGGCCGGGTTTAATGAACTGAATGGCGTGCCCTGTTCTGCTTCAAAAAAGTTATTGAAGGATATTCTTCGGAAAGAGTGGGGGTTTGAAGGGTTTGTGGTGGCTGACTATACCTCGGTTAACCAGCTGATTCCCCACGGCTATGCTCGAGATGACCGCCATGCAGCCAGCCTGGCGTTTAATGCCGGGCTTGATATGGATATGGTGGGGTTGTCCTACGATCGCTACCTGAAAGACCTTGTGGCTGATGGGCAGGTCTGTGAAGCGAAAATCGATCACTCTGTACGGATTATTCTTGAGATGAAATGGCGGTTGGGTCTGTTTGCCGACCCTTACCGTTATTCGTCCCCTGGTCGCGCCAAAGAAGTGATTTTCTGCAAAGAGCATCTGGATCTGGCGAAGGCATCCGCTTGTGAGTCAATAGTACTGTTGAAAAACAGTGGGCGAACGTTGCCTTTGAACCCTGAAACGCTCTCATCCATCGCCCTGATCGGCCCTCTGGCGGACTCAAAAAAAGACATGATTGGCAACTGGGCTGGCGCTGGTGACCGGGCCACGGACCCGGTCACATTGAAGGAAGGGCTTGAAGAGCGCCTGGGTGCGACCGTGGCGGTTAACTATGCCAGGGGCGCAACATACGCTTACCTGCATAAGCCGGACTGTCAGGAAAACTATATTCGTGACAAAAGTGTTGATCGCATGGTTGAGGATGACCCATCCCTTGAGCTGGCGTTTCAGCAGGCGATTGAGGCGGCCAGTCGCTCCGATCTGATTATTTTCGCCATGGGGGAAGAGTGGCGAATGTCCGGTGAAGCGTCCTGTCGCACAGGGTTGGAACTTCCCGGTAATCAGCGGGCATTAATGAATGCGTTGAAAAGGCTGAACAAGCCCATGGTGCTGGTGCTGATGTCCGGTCGCCCCAACGAACTGTGCTGGGAGGATCAGGCGATGGATGCCATTGTTCATGCCTGGTATCCGGGGACCAGTGGGGGGTATGCCATTGCGGATGTGTTGCTGGGGCATTGTAATCCCTCCGGTAAACTTCCGGTGACCTTTCCCCGTTCCGTCGGTCAGGTGCCCATCCACTACAACATGAAAAACACCGGTCACCCTTACGAGGATGGGGTAGAGGATGAGATGACCCAGGAGTATCGCTCCCGATATGACGACTGTCCCAACCGGCCTCTGTACGCCTTTGGCCATGGATTGAGCTATACGGAGTTTGATTACTCAGAAATTCGCCTCTCGTCATACGTATTAAGAATGAACGACGATGAGCTTGTAGTGGCTGTGGATATCACTAACCGGGGCTGTCGTGCGGGAAAAGAGGTGGTGCAGCTTTATATTCGTCAGCATGTCGGCTCCATTACCCGCCCGGTGAAGGAGCTGAAAGGGTTCAGAAAAATATTCCTGCAACCGGGAGAGTCCAGGGAAGCGGTGTTTACACTGACTTCTGCTGATCTGGCGTTTTTCCGGCAGGATATGAGCTGGGGGGCGGAACCTGGGGAGTTTACGGTTTTTGTAGGAACGGCCTCTGACCGCACTCAGCAATCGTCGTTTATGTTGGTGGGGGATACGGAATGAAAGCGATCATCGTGATGTTTGATACCCTTCGACGGGATGCATTACCGGCCTACAGTGAGGATACCTTCGCTTTCAGGAGAAAGCATTTTCAGCGGTTACAGAAGCACACCATCACCTTTGACAACTTTTATGTGGGCAGTATGCCCTGTATGCCTGCCCGCCGGGAGATGCACACCGGGCGGTATAATTTCCTGCACAATGGCTGGTCTCCTCTGGAGCCTTTCGATGATTCAGTACCCCAGATCCTCTCGGATCATGGGGTGTATACCCACCTTATCACAGACCATCAGCATTACTGGGAGGACGGTGGGGCCACCTATCACAACCGATTTAACTCCTATGAATTTGTCCGTGGTCAGGAAGGGGATTCCTGGAAGCCCGCTCTGTCGAAAACGTGGCAAAACCTGGTCCGGTGTGATCGGGTCAATCTGGAGCAGCACGATCAGGTGAATCGTCACTACCTGACGGATGAATCCAGGCATACCCAGGTGCAATGTTTTGACCTGGGTGTGGACTTTCTTGAGACCCACCACGATCGGGATAACTGGTTTCTTCAGTTGGAGGTGTTTGACCCCCATGAGCCGTTTTTTGCGCCGGATCGCTTTAAAGAGAAGATTGACCCGGACCTGAAGAATAATTTCAGTGACTGGCCGGTGTACGCTTCCGTCGACAGTAAAGGTGCGGAGGATGAGATTGCGATGGCGGAACGGCACTACCAGGCGTTGCTGGATCTCTGCGATGAACAGATGGGGCGCATTCTGGACTGTATGGATCGGCATAACCTGTGGCAGGATACGATGCTGATTGTAAACACCGACCATGGGTTTCTGTTTGGCGAAAAAGGCTGGTCAGGGAAGTCAGTCATGCCCGTATACAATGAAATAGCCCACACCCCTTTCTTTATCTGGGACCCAAGGGTTGGGAAGGCTGGCGAGCGCCGATCACAGCTGGCGCAAACCATTGATATTGCCCCAACGTTACTCGATGCTTTTGATATCAAGCCAACCATCGATATGCAAGGCAAGCCCCTGCAGGGCGTCCTGGAGCACCATCAGGCTATTCGGAGTCATGCTCTGTATGGCTATCACGGTGGGCATGTCAACATAACAGATGGGCGTTGGGTCTATATGAGGTCTTGCGTCACTCCAGAAAACACCCCTCTGTATCAGTACAGTCTGATGCCTATGCATATGCGGGAGTTTTATTTCCATGAAGAGTTGTTGAGTGCTGAGTTAGTGGAAGGTTTTTCATTTACCAAGGGGGTGAAGGTGTTGAAAACCAAACCTGCCCATACATTTTACAACCCCTTTGATACAGGACATTTGTTGTTTGACTTGAGTTCAGACCCTGGGCAGGAGCACCCGGTTCACAGAGACGATATTGAACGGATGTTTATGGTTGAAATGGTGAAGCTGATGAGAGCATGCGATGCCCCGGAAGAGCAGTTTGAAAGGTTGGGACTATTACAGGAAAGTACCCGCCAAGATTAGACCGGCATAATTAATCGTGTCGTCAGTTGCCTTCATCCCCTTTCGAGGCCGATATTGTTTTTCCTCGTGTTGGTCAGTTTTGCCCGCGAACCTTGACCGAGTTCAGTTGAATTTCATTTCCTTCTGGCCCTCCCAGGGCAAAGGCGTGCACTGCGAGCCCATCCTTTGATTGGGTATCGGATATCCTGGCCGTTATTGGCGTCCTCCTCATGGGCGGTTGAGTTCTTGATTTCAAGGTGTCCAATGGGGGTTAATGCCGAATTTGGCATCACGGAACCATTCCGGTGTCTGTTGCTGTTTCGGGGATTCCCAGGGGGGCTGTTTCCCGCAATGATGGACGAGAGACAGTGTGTGTTTTTATGAGGAAAAATAAGCGATTTACTGAAACGTTTCTTTTCGACAAACACTACAAAAAGCAGTCGATATTTTGAACAGTATGGAGTGTGGCAGAGTGCCGCTAACCAATGGGGCTTGCTCTATAGGCCATGGCTGGTCAGGGGTTATACATAATTTAACGTTTGTTGAAGAAGTGAAAGGGGGAGTCTTGATGTACATCAAGAGTCTGTTGTTTTCTGGGAAGTGCTGATTTCCGTAACCCCCGCTGTTTTAGGGGGGTGGCAATAGTTTGTGTATTTTATAAACGCTCTATGAGGATTGGTGAAATTGATCACTCTATTCGAAACGTTTATATTGACTTCAATTGTCATAGGCTCCCTTGCTTTATCGGTCGGTGATTACGGCCAGAAGGCTTCTAAGGTTCTGTCTGCAGCTGACGGCGAAGGGTCTGAACAATGAAAACCTCAATTCCGATATTCCGATCAACCAGATCTTTGCCGGCCTGATGAACCCCGGTTATCGAAAGGGTGAGCAGTTCTATCCGACCCAGTGGAGCTGGGGTGACCGGAAAGGGGTGTTTGCCAAGGTCGGTGTCTCAGTGAATGTCTGATGAGCTGTTTTTTCAAGTGTTAAACACAGGTACTTTCATGATTTCTCTCCCAAAGTTAAAAATGGGATTGCTGGCTGCTGCTTGTGCAGCTGCGGTTTCCGGTTTTCAGCCAGTAGATGTTCAGGCAGCGGCCGCACCGGAAGCAAAGGTGGTCAAAGAAGTTCGTCGTCCCAATGTGCTGGTGTTGTTTGCGGATGATATGGGCTATGCGGATGCAGGGTTCCAGAACCAGAGCAAAGATGTTGTAACGCCTCATATGGACCGCCTTGCTGCGGACGGTGCCATTATGACGGCCGGCTACGTTACCGCCAGTGTCTGTGGGCCTTCCCGGGCGGGTATGCTTACGGGGCGCTACCAGCAGCGGTTTGGGTATCATGACAATACTGCGCCTTATACACGGGACGAAACGGTTGAGATGGGGCTGCCTACCGATCTATTGACAATGGGTGACTACTTTAAAGCAGCCGGTTACCGAACCGGTATGGTGGGTAAGTGGCATGATGGGGATGAGCCTAAATTCTGGCCCCATAATCGTGGTTTTGAAGAGGTATTTGGCTTCAATAATGGCGCTGCGGACTACTGGAGAGGATCAACCAATCGGCAGGAGTTTGTACACCGTCCATGGGAGTCCATGTACCGCAATGGGAAGCTGGTAGACAATTTTGATGATTACCTGACCGATCGTTTTGGTCAGGAGGCCGTGGATTATATTGACCGGCATAAAAATGAGCCTTTCCTCCTTTACGTTGCCTTTAATGCGGTGCATGCGCCCATGCAGGCAAAAAAAGAAGATCTTGATCGGTTCAGTCATATAAAGGACGAAGGGCGTCGTAAATTGCTGGCCATGAATTACAGCATGGACGAAAACATCGGCCGGATTCTCGATAAGCTGAAGGCCGAAGGGCTGGAAGAAGATACACTGATCTTTTTCCTCTCGGATAATGGCGGCAAGCCCAAAAACAACTATTCCTGGAATACACCTTTAAAGGGCACCAAGGGGACGTACTGGGAAGGGGGGATTCGAATTCCCTATACCGTAACCTGGAAAGGTAAAATCCCTGCAGGTCAGACGCTGGACCAGCCCGTTATTTCCCTGGATATACTCACCACTTCTCTTGCAGCGGCAGGAGTTGAGGTGAAGCCTGAGTGGCAGCTGGAGGGGGCCAACCTGCTGCCTTACCTGAAAGGAGAGCAGAAAAAACTGGCGAGTCGTTATCTGTTCTGGGATACCAATATGTCCATGGCGATTCGTGATGATGAATGGAAGTTGATTCAGGAAAACAAGTTGAATCCAGCCAGCCAGCCCCAGCTGTTCAGAATCAGTCAGGATATCAGTGAGCAGCACAATGTTATTGATCGTTACCCGGAAGTTGCTAAGAAACTTCAGGCAACTTATGACGACTGGGAGAAGGTCAACGAGCCTCAGAAGTGGGGGTGGTCCAAGCGGGAGTTTCCGGTAAGTACCGGGTGGCGTGGCCATCAATGACCGGTGAATAAAAAGCGCCTCCAGTTGTAGCTGGGGGCGTTTATGTTGAAGGGAACAATCTCTCATTACCTGGTTTTGCACAGTGCCCTCAGGGTTGATTTGCACCAGGCTCAACAAGAAAAAAGACAATGACAGTTTTACGGATCACTACTCTGGCACTTTCTCTATTCCTGGCTGGTTGTACTGGAGACTCAGAAGAAGTTGCGACCGAACAACCTGACAGACCTGAAGAGTCTGCGCTTATACAGGTGGAGCCCTGGGGCGAGGCTCCCGGTGCCGATCTTGTTGCAGCGGCTCGCTACGCCGGATTGTATGCGGTAGCGGATCGGGCCTCGGATTCCGTGACGGTATTTGATATACACCAGAACCCGGTGGCGCAGATCACGGCGGATGACCTGAAGGGGGCCCTGCCTGATGGTTCAACCGTTCATGGTGATGAGCTGGGACCGGTTGGCCTTGCTTTTTCTTCATCAGGCCGGTTGTTGTTTATCACGGTCGCGGGCGCACAGCAGGACAGTATCCTCAGGTTTAACACCAACACTCAATCTCTGGTGCCATTTGTCGACAGTCTTGATCTCAACAGGCTTCCCGACACAGGTAACCTCGGGTTATCTCACCACAATGGTATTTTGTGGGTGGGAACGGGGGATGGTCAGATTCTTCGCTATCAGGCGGGGCGCAATGATCAAACCGGTACACTGCTGAGCAGAAAGACACTGGATGGGCGTGGTGTTCATGACATTACAATCGACAGTGCCGATCTTAAGGGTTACATCACTACGTCACGCACCCTGTATCGACTGGATACCGGTTCTTCGTCCGTTGAGCCACTGATGGACGTTTCCGGTTTGAAGGCTGCAACTTTTGGCCGTACCTATGGTGGGGAGGGTGATGGCGGGCTTTATCTGCTGGTGGATGAGGGTGACCGGAATGCGTTGCATTACCTGACAACGGATAAACTTCGCCAGAATGGGAATTTGACACTGGAGTTTTACGCTCCCATCGAAAAGGCCTCGGACATTGCCGCCACTGCCGATGGTCGTATGTTACTGGCCAGTGGCCATCCGCTGGTTATGGAGGATCTTTCGGATGACCGGATGGCTTACGACGGCTGGGTGAAAGATGAATATGAGCAATATATAACGTATTTTCATACGCTCCTCTGGCCTGATGGCATCAGGAATGGCTGGGTGTCTGGCTCGGAAGCCCGGCCAGGATTGAATCGTTATTCAATAGTAGGCACTGGCCCGGCCGGCTGGGTAATCCTGGCATTGATGACCGATGAAGTCATGTTCAACCATTCTGCTGAAGACAATGTCAAACAAATCCTCATCCGCTATGCGGGGTTGCATGAGGATGGTGTCAAGCCGGAGCTGACCCGGGATGGACTGTACTTTTCCAGTTACGACCCGGATACCGGGGAAGGCATTGCCTCGGGTTCCCAGCACGATGGCCACGCCTCAATCTATGCAACGGGCAAGCTGGTTCATGCCACTCTTCGGGCCAGGGAGTTCTATCCGGATAATCAGGAGATACAGGCAGCGGCCAACACCATCATTGGGCGACAGAAAAATTATGCGGACTACCTGCGCCGTTACGGGAAAGTGGATCAGCAGCCCCAGACCCATGGTCCTTCTCCCGAGAATAAACTCAGCACATCCAAGCCTTACCAGGAGTCTTATCTTTTTGCTGAGCTGGCGCCCATGTTTGACCCGATGGCCTTCTGGGCTTACGAAGACTGGTGGAAACACCGGGAAAATCATCAATACCAGACCAGCTGGCTGAATGAGGAGCCGGTGATCAAACACCAGATAGCCTCCTTCGTTGAGCAGTATGGACATATATTTTTCAAGAACCATCGCCAGAGTGCGGCCTGGAGAGAGAATTTTAAACATTTCTATGGGCATCAGGCGGCCTGGACCGACGACAACAACCCGGATTATTTCAATGCCTTTTCCGCCGGGGGGACGGAAACCAGCGGTTACAACGCAGACAGCTTAGTGAACCATCCGGACACCATCACTCATTTTCCCGCGGTTCTTGGGTTTGGTATGTATGGGGACAGTGCTCCTCTTGTGGGAGGGTATTTTGCCTATCGGGATGGACGTCGCCAGAAACTCAAGGGGCAGCCTGGAGTGACCGGTCCGGATGGAACCATCGGTGCTTATATGTTGACCCGTTACTCCAACGATAACCCCTCCTGGGAGCTGAACCGGTTGGGGGTTGCTGATGCCGCTTTTGGTTTCTTCGGGTTAGTGGAGCATTTGCGTGATAGTTATGGGAACAAAGGAGTGATTGATCGGCTGATTGCCAGGGACAGCCGTTCTGATGACAGGCCATTACCACCCGGTTACGGCTTTGGGCCTTATGATTTCGAGGCTGAGGCAGATCGGTTGCCGGTGATTAACGCCAGTTTTGATAACAAACTGGATGGCTGGGAAAAGGTGGACAGTGATTTTCAGTATTACGGGATAACCGGAGACTTGTCTATTGATGGAGACAGTGGGGAGATTCGAAATACCAAAGAGGTCACTTCTGAATCCGGCGCTTTGCGGCAGACCCTGGATCTTTCGGATTTACCCACACCGACGCCTCTGGTATTGCGGGCACAGGGAAAAATCCTGATGACCGATGCCAGCGATCAAGCCTATCTGAAAGTTCAGTGGGATGACGATCAAAACCCGGATAATGACTCACCGTATGCTCCAGAATACAGCAATATCATGGACAGGGATCATCCTGAGGTGGATTTTGAGCTGGTGACCCGCAAGCCTGTTGGTGCCGACTTTCTGCATGTCAGCTTTGAGGTAAAGCGGAATCAGAGTGTGGCGCCCAAATACGTACGATACGTGTTTGATAACCTGTCGGTTCGCAGGTTGGGGATTGAGCTGGATAGTTCCAGTGGCAACTGGACGCCACAAAGCAAAGGGGCTGTTACTGTCAATGTTGCGGGTTCAGATGGAGCTAGCCGACTGGAGTTCAGCAGTTCAACCGGGGCTTCAAAAGGTGACTACGCAGAGGTTTATCAAGACTTTGTGCTGGACCCGAATGACCCTCTGAGCACCCGTTATATTATTTCTGCAGAAGCGGATACTGTGACAGGCAGTGGAGGGGAGATGATGATTTTTACCCAGGTCTTCCGCGGTAACCAGAAAACCAGGGAAGAAGGAGGCGATGTGATCCGCTTCAGTGTCACTGATCGTGAATTTCACTTTTCGGGCCGAAGGCTGGATGAGCTTGAGGACCGTTTGCGGGTCTTTTTCCGTTTCAGTCAGGAAGTTGGCAAGGCTGGAGGCGTGCAAACCGCTGTTGTTCGCAATATTTCAGTGGTCAAGCAGGACCCCCGGTTGTAGCGTCCCCTCTGGAATGAGGGCTAGCCGTTTATCGCTTCGTTAATTCCGGGTTACTTTACAGAGTCGGGCAGGAGTATCTTCGGCGGTTTTAACGGACAATCTGTAGCCTGCTTTCTGGTGGAGCTGCAGGTTGTTGAAATGAACGTCTGCCGTTGACTGTATAACAGGAAAGCCTGATGTCGCCTGTGAAGAACTTACTGTCCATTGCCTTGCTGAACGCTGTGGGTGTTGCCATCGCCCTGAGCTGGCTACTGCTGCCGGATCATGGCTTCTGGTCCATCTGGGACCAGGGTATTTTCCGGTATTTTGACCACTGGATCATTGTGAGCTCTGTCTGGCGCCATGTACTTGCGGTGATGAATTACCGTCTGTTTGATCTGGTGTCATTGGTTGCCATGCTGCTGGTGATGGGGCACTTTTATTTCCACGGGGGGCGCCGGGATCGCCTTCAGGTAGTAGCCATTGGGCTGCTGATGGTGCTGGTGGCTCTGGTCTGTAAGCAGCTAGCTAATCTGCTGCCTTTTGAGCGCCCCAGCCCTTCTCTTTATCTGCCGGACGCCGTGCGTTTGACACAGCTTCTGGACTGGCCGACCAAGGATGCTTCCAGCAATAGCTTTCCTGGGGACCACGGCATGATGCTGATGATTTTTGCGGCCTTTATGCTTCGTTACTTCCCCTGGCCGGCCAAGTGGCTGGGTGTCGCATTTGTGGTGCTGTTCAGCCTGCCCCGTATTATGGTGGGTGCTCACTGGTTTACCGATATTTATATGGGGTCTCTGGCCATCTGCCTGCTGGTACTGCCCTGGCTGTTGTTGACCCCTGTTCAGAAGTGGTTTCTGGACGGGTTTCAAGGGCGGTTGGAAAAGGTGGCATTGTTCAGGAGAGGGTGATTGATGTCTTCCATGGAAACCCATGGAAGACAGGGTTCGGTCAGTTAGCTAATAAAGGGAGCTTTTCAGAAAAACGAAGAATGACCGGGTGGGCATAGTTCGTGGGTTTTTCACCGGGCATGGTCACGATCAGGCCTTTATCGGTCTGGCGATGGCCAAGCTCACCCTCGACCCCGGGCATGGTTACCGATTGGAGGCTGGACAGATTCATTGCCTTTTTGTTGAGCGAAGTGATCACTAGCTCCTTTCCGTCGCCGGGCCAGTTCAGTGCGATGGCATACAGGGTTCTGTTATCCTTGCTTCGGGTAAAGCGAATATCCTGAGCTTTATAATGGTAGCCGTAGTCATGAAGTGCCTTCCTGTTTTCATGGGTAACCACCGTTGGCCCTTCGCCGTATATCTGGAACGGACGGGTTTTGTAGATCGCTTCGCCATTAAGCTTCAGCCATTGGCCGATTTTCCTGAGTCGGGAGGTATATTCCTCAGGGATTGAACCGTCGGCACGGGGACCGAAATTCAGCATTACGACCCCATTTTTGGACACCACATCCACCAGTTGATCCACCAGTTCGTTGGCAGACCAGTATTCATCGTTTCTGGCATAACTCCAGGAATGCTTGCTGATGGAAGTGTCCTGTTGCCAGGTCATGGGCAGGATCCGGTTAAAGCGTCCCCTTTCCATATTCAGAACAGCGCTTCCTTGTGGCAGCATACGCTTGTTTTTAAAGTTCATCACTACGCCGGGCTGGCCAAAAGTGCCTTTGCCGAACGCTATCGACTTGTTGTAGAAATAGGCGAGGAAATCCTTTCTGGGTTGTTCGAATTCCGGCCATTTGTTCCAGCCCCAGTCGAAGTAGTAAAGGTCGGGCTGGTAAATATCGACGACTTCAGTTGTTCGGTTCCACCATCGCTCCAGATACCATTGATCCACCGCTTTACCATGCCCATAGAGGTCGTAAGTGTCGGGACCAACGTCGCCGCCCTCTTCATGGTTCATCCGGTAATATTCAAGATTAAAGGCGAAATGGTTGGAAACGCCGGTTTTCAGTCCCCGTTTTCGGGCGGCTTCGAGCAGCTCGCCAGTGATGTCTCTCTCCGGGCCCATTTCAACGGAGTTCCAGCGGGTGTGCTGGCTGTTATACATGGCAAACCCGTCGTGATGCTGTGCGACAACGGTGTAGAATTTAGCCCCGGCCTCAACCGCCAGATCCATCCACTTATCCGGGTCAAACTGTTCGGCCTTGAACAAAGGGATCAAGTCCTTGTAGCCAAATTCGGCGGGATCACCATAGTGTTCACTGTGGTGTTTGAAAAAGTTATTTTCGTTGTTCTTCCGGCTGTACATATGCCTTGGATACCATTCCGCAGCATGGTAACCCCGGTATTCTGGCACCGAATAGGGACCCCAGTGAGCCCAGACGCCAAATTTGGCGTCCTGATACCATTCGGGCACCTCGTAGTGGCTGAGAGATTCCGGGGTTGGCTGGTATTTTTCCCCCTCGGGCTTGATGACGTTGCTGTTGTTTTCGGCCGGTGCGCAGCCGGCAACCAGGCTGGCAGTGAGGGCAAGGGCGGAGATTCTTAACTTGGGTAGCGCTGTGGTTTGCATGCTTTTGTTTTAGAGGTTTGTCTGCAGGGAAAGGTCGGGTGGAAGAGCCTGCCCGGCAGGCCCTGTTTCAGGGGTTGCGGATTCAGAGGTGATCTTTTAAACCGGCAAAAATGGCTTTGGCAATCGCTTTTGCCCCTACTTTATTAGGGTGGACACCGTCGGGGGAGAAGTACGATTTGCTGTCCAGTAGAGGAGTCACTTCAATAAGGGTGCTTCCGGTGACTCTGGCAATATCGCTGGCAATGATATCCCGGGCTACAGAAAGGTTGCCCTCATTGACATCCCAGGGCCCCTGTTTAGTGGTGAAGCTCTTCACCGGGGTTCCAAGGAAGATCTCAGGCCGGGTTGGAAGTGACTTGTATTCATTGATCAGGGTAACCATATGATCCCGATAGGCCTTTCTGTCCCAGAAAGCCGGTTTTGAATCATTGGCGCCCAGCATGATGACGACGATGGAAGGGTTTGAGTCCAGGCTTTTATGGTAGGAGCGTCTTTTGACATAGGGGGTGAATTTAGGGGTGTCCCTTATGGCGGTTGCGCCATTTTCACCAAAATTCATGACCTTCCAGTGTTCATTCACGAGGGTTTGAAGAACGGCTGGATAGGAATAGACGTCACGGTTTTCAACGGTGAGGCCAAAGGTGATGCTGTCGCCTACGCAGGCAATGGTCCTGGTCTTTGCCATGGCGGTTTCTCCGGTCAGTAACAGAATGCCAAGCAGGAAAACTCTGACTGAGGCACGAAACATTATTTTCATTGGATTTCCTGGGTGATCCATAAAAAAGCCATCGCTTTGGCGATGGCTTTGAGGGGGCAGCCCGCACATTGTATAAAACCGCTATGAATAAGCGATCCATCCCTTGTCGGGCTGTCAGAGGATGACGGCGGATTCAGCCCTTTTTCTTCTGGGCCATCTGCTCTTTTCGAAAGGCTCTGAATGCCTGCATCTGCTTTTGGGAAACAGAGTTGGTCAGAGCTTTCTGGTAGGCTCTCATATTGGCTTTGCGGGCTTCTTTCAATGCTGATGGATCGTTCGCATATTTCTTTCGGGTGTCCCGGTTATTGATAAACAGGGTGGTTTTCAGTGCCGTCACTTTCTCAGCCTGTTGCTTATTCAGATCCATAACCTGGGCCATGGTAGCCACGTCTTTTTCAATCTTGTTCATGGCTTTGGGGCTGATGTCCGCAGCGGAGACATTGACAGAGCAGGCCAGGGCCAGGCCGGCAACCAGAGATGAGAGGGTTTTTCCAAAATTCATTTTCATAACAACCTTCCATTCAAATAAGGTGCTGAGAACTGGAGGCCAGCCTGTCAGGCGTAGCAGAAAAGTTAGAGTAACGATTTCATGAAAGAAACGTTTCAACATTGGCCAAAAACATACGGCAGTTGTTGAAAGGCGTCAACAGAGAACGCAACTGATTAAAGAGTCACATTGATCAGGGTCATAAATTGCACTTGTTCGGCTATCTATTGTTCAGAAGTGAGGTGCAGTTGTTGTTTTCGAGGGCCCGATAGAAGTGAGCAGCCCTTATATTCAGTGGCTGCAGACAAAGCGTAGACATTCCTCTGCAGGAAAACTGACGTATATCAAAAAAATGTTATTTTCTGTTGGTTGAGAACAAGACGGCAATTTGCTGAAAAGGCCTGAGGCCGGGTATTTATGGACAGAGGTTCTCCTTTCCTAGGCTGTTTCAGCAAACTTCGAGCGCCTTGATTCGAGTTCAGTGAAACGTTTATATTACAGCCGTCTTTAAGAGACACTGTTTTTCTGATGGCCTCTCAGTACCAGGGCGTTTTGTCTATGAAAAAAACAACTGCTTTTCTGACCAGAGGGTTGACCACAAGTCTGGCTACTGGCTGTCTGGTCGCTTCTTCCTGGGCGTGGGCAGAAAGTGCTCCGGTGAATATTATGCTGATCACAGCGGATGATCTTGGCTATGAGGCATACAGCCTGTTCGACAACGAGTTGCCGGATCTGACCCCTAATCTGGATCGTTTGGGGCGACAGGGAGTTCAGTTCGAACATGCCCATGTCAACCATGCCATCTGCCAGCCAAGCCGGTCCAGTATGCTGACCGGAATGTACAGTACCCATTCCGGTATGATGGGCTTTATTCATATGAAGAAGAAAGTCCCCACCATCATGACTACTCTGGCGGGTAAAGGGTATCGAACCGGTATCCTGGGGAAAGTCAGTCATTCCACACCGGACATGAATTATCGCTGGGATTACTCATACGATGCCAATGACCTGGGGGCTGGGCGTTCTCCACAGCTCTATCATGAGCGAACCAAAACTTATATTGAACAAAGTAAAAAGGCCGGAAAACCGTTCTTTTTAATGGTTAACTCCCACGATCCTCACCGGGTTTTTTATGATCCCGAAGCAAGGCGGTTGGGCAATGATGAGAAAAAACCATCCAGGCTCTATTCACCGGATGAGGTAAAAGTACCCTCTTATTTGCCGGATTACCCTGAAGTTCGTCTTGATCTGTCCCACTATTACAATTCCGTGCGTCGACTGGACGACACCGTAGGCAAAGTTCTGGATGCATTGAACGAAACCGGTGTGGCGGACAATACCCTGGTGATGTTTGTATCGGATAATGGTTCTCCTTTCCCGTTTGCCAAAGCCAATACTTACCTGGCCAGCACCAGAACTCCTTTACTGGTTCAGTGGCCAAAGGGCGGCCTGAAGAACGGTCATGTGGATAAAGAGCATGTGGTATCCCTGGTGGATCTGATGCCCACCATGCTGGAGGCGGCGGGTGTTGACATTCCCGACACGGTTGATGGTCGCTCTCTGTTGCCGCTGTTGCGGGGGGAAAAGCAGGATAACCGTGACTTTGCCTTCTCCCAGATTGACTACAAAATCGGCGGTCCGGCCACCCCCATGCGGGCCATTCAGGGCAGGGACTATGGCTACACATTTAATGCATTCACGGGCTTTTCCCAGTTTCGGGTAGGGTATGACCGGGCCACGATTAATCTGATGAAAAGCTCCGGTGATGCTGAGCAACAGAAAAGAGCGGACTATTTCCGCAAACGGGTGCCGGAAGAGTTTTTTGACTTGAATAACGATCCTGGTAACACCCGGAACCTGGTTAACAATCCGGAATATAAGAAGCTGGTACAGGAATACCGTGCCAGGCTGGAAACCTGGATGAAGAGCAATGATGATCCGGTGCTGAAGATTTTTGAGGCGCGGGATAATCCTGAAAAAATGCGTGAACTGATGGCCACTCACTATCCGGACAAGGACAGCCTGATGCCCGAGGAGCAGAAAGAGGCCATTGAAGCCAAGAGAGCCGCCAAGCGGGCCAAACGCCAGGGGCGTAATAAGAAACAGAACTCTTGATTATTTTGAGAATGTCATCGGTTGGTCGCTGATGTCTTTAACCCTGCCTGGGTTTATCAAATGCTGAACCGCTTTTTTTATCGATGTTATATCGAAAAGAAGGCAGGCCTGTTGCCCCTCATTCTTCAGGTCTGTGTGGATCAGTGGCTGATAAGTCCTGCAGGGTTTTTTTTTGGTTTCCGGAAAGCGACTGAACCGAAATCAGTTTAAGAAAGGTATGGGGAGAAGTGGGTGAAATACACTATGGATGATCAATCGTGGTTGTTGCCAATGAGCCGGGCGGTTCGTTGTGCTCTGCTGGGTTCTGCAGCCTTGTTGCTGACAGGTTGTGGGGGGGATGAGACTGATAACAGTGCCGGCCTCCCTCCGGGCCCTGATCCGGAAATACCCGCTTATGTGCAGATGGAGGACTGGGCATTTGACAGCAGTCGTGCCTCCATGGTCAGTGCAGCCCAGCTTTCCGGTCTGTATGCGGTGGCCGATACTGAGGCGGACTATATCGAGATCAGGGATGTTCGTGAACAGGTTTTACACCGTATCGATGCCGGTGATATTGCCACTGTCGCAGGGATGAGTTTTTCTGCGGGCTCTTCTGAATCTTCCGGAAACAGCGGTGTCTGTGGCATGACGCTGACGCCTTCAGGCCGTTTTCTTTACCTGGCCGTCTGCTCCGGTGAAGCCGGGCAGGACAGAGACGCGATTCTCTCTTTTAATACCAACACTGAAGCGCTTAAAGTCTTTGATCGGGTCACCCTTTCTGAGCAGGGCTCCGGCCGGTATGGCCTTACTTATTTTAAAGGTCAGTTGTATGTGGGCAGTGACTCAGGCATTTACCGCTATGATGCCAGCCGTAATGTGGCCTATACCGGTCAGTGGGAATTTGCCCGTCAGTTGACTCCTACCAGCGCGCCGGTAACGGGACTGGCTGTGGATATGCCAGGCAACACGCTTTATGCAACCACCGCCACCAGCCTTATGAAGATGCACCCCGACGGCAGTGGAAAGTCAGTGATCGCCAAAGGAGAGGGGCTGGCTGGTCTGACCATGGGAAGGGTGTATGGCAGCGACGACTCCCAGGGGCTTTATATGCTGGAGCAGGTTCAGAGAGGAGGGCGCGTTCTCAAGGTCCCTATGGCTGAACTGCGCCAGGGAGGGGGGGTAACCCCTGTGGCTTACACTCCGGTAGCGCCTGAAGTCACGGATATCGCCGCCACCGCGGATGGCAGAATGATGCTGGCCAGTGAGCAGGTTCTGATGATGTCGGACAGTCGCGATGCCCGGCTCAGTTACGATCAATGGCTTGAGGATGAGCTGGGTCAGTATACGGCTGCCATCAAAAGCCTGATTGACCATGGCGGCCTGTCCGGTACCGGCAATGTGACGGGCCGGGAAGGTTTTCTGATCAGCAAGATTGTCCAGTCGGGGAGTGCTCCTAATAGAGATCCGGTGGCGGATAATGTCGGCTGGGCTTTGTTTCTGTTAATGGCCATTGACCAGGTCAGGCCGGACCCGGACATTGAAACTCTGGTCGAGTTGTTGATACAGCGACATGCCGGCCTCCACCCTGATGGCTACGGGGGCGTTCGAACGGTGGATGGGCATTTTGTCAGGCATTATGATCGCAATGGCAAACCCCATGCGGATAACCCCCAACCCCAGGTCTACATCAGCATGAAGTTTCTGCCGGCTGCTTATAAGGCGGTGGAAATGTATCCGGACAATCAAAACCTGAAGCTCTACAAAGAGTACCTCCGGCAGCTGGTCAAACGTTCTTCGGATACCATAAACGGCAATCAGTTTATTACCTGGACTAATGATGATCATGGGCCGCTGCCCAATAACAACCAGATGTCCAATGAGACCTGGTTGTTTGGGGATATTGGTGCCGCCCAGGATCCTCTGGCCACCCGTGATTACGCCGAATATGTGTATGACCGGGATAATTTCAGGGTGGATAACTGGCTGGCCGGGGAGCCGGTGATCAAGGCTGATCATGCCGCCTTTATCGTCATGGGGGGGACATTGATTCTCAAGCACCATTTCGATGCCCCTGACTGGAATGCATGGAACCGGAATTACTATGCCGTCACCATGGCTGAGACTGACGATATGGGAGCACCTTACTTTGCGGCATTCTCCGCAGGTAACCAGCCCAAATGCCCAACCCCTAACCCTGAAAACCTGCCCTGTGGTGGCTATTATGCCGATGGACCGTCCGATCACCCCAATGACATCATTCATTTCCCGGCAGTGCTTGGTTTTGGGCAACATGGGCATACGGCACCGGTTGTAGGGGCCTATATGGCTTATCGTGACGGGGTTCGCCAGGAGATGAACAATGCATCGGGTGAAGAGCCGATCTCTATGCTGACCCGCTGGTCCATGAAAGACGCTTCCTACACCATGAAGGCGGTAGGCATTGCGGATTTCTGGTTTGGTGGAGTCGGTCTGGTAGAGGCCATTCAGCCGGGCACCATCGACCGTTTCCGGTCTGCTTTTTATCGCCCGGAGGTGACTGAATCCAGCCGCGCTGGCTCAGTGACATTAACCTACTCAAATATTACCCCCCGGCGTGTTGTGGGGATTGATTCAGATGGTTCCCGTACTTCCTATGGGTTCCAGCTGTCGCCTTTTACCCTGCCTGAGGGTGTGGCTCATAACCGCTACGAAGTGATAGACCCGGAAGGTGAATGGCTGGAGCTTGAGGATCGGGTGAATGAGCTGGATGGTCGCCCTGTGCGGTTTACCAACCCGGCCTTTGAACGAGGTCTTGAGGGTTGGTCTGTTGACGGAAACGTCAACGTAGAACAGGTCGGAATCGTTGGACAAAGCGCCCGCATTGATAATGGTGGACGTTTATTTCAGCGCCTTGACCTGCCACTGGATCTTGAGAGCAGTCGCTATATTGTCCGTAGCAATGCAAGGGGGATTTCTGGCAGCGGTCTTGCCGTGATGAGGTTGCAATGGCTGGGGCGGTCTGGCCAGCCAATTGGCGGGCAGCAGTTGAGTAATACCGCGGCTGTTGCTGACGGACTTGTGGAGCTTGAGGTGGCTACCAGCAAGCCAGCGGGTGCGGAGTCACTCCTTATAGAGTACGGGGTGGAAGGAAACAGTGTGTTCCTGTTTGATAATACCTCGGTTGTCCGCCGTGGAGCCGATGAATCCATTGAGAATGGTGACTTTTCCAGTGGTGACCACCTTTGGAGCTTAAGCGCAGGAGCCAGAGTTGAGAGCCATCCTGAAGAAGATGGGGTGATGGCGCTTAGGATGCTGCGCAAAACCGGGCAGACAGGGACTCAGAAGGTTGTCCGCACCTTTTCTGATGAAGTGGCCAATGATCCACTTGGAACCCGGTATATCTACCGCTTTGATGTACACGCCACCCAGCCGGATAACTTTACGTTTCTGGTTCATGTGAATATTGACAGTAAGGAGCAGGGAATCAAACGTGACAGTGTGGCCCATGTGATTCCGGGAGATCGGGGAGAGGTGTCGTTTACTCTCAGAAAAAGACCGGGTGATGGCGACCATGAGGTAACCTTTGAAATGAAGCGAAAGGAGTCTGAAGCCGATAGCAGTGATGCCAAAGTCTATATCAGCAACTTCCGTTTGGATAAAGAGCGGTTGTTTGATGAAAACGACTGTGTCAGTGACAGCCCCACAGGTTGTTTGCCTGCCCCTCTGAACTGATCCTTTCTATTAAGAGCGTTCCTGTGGTTTATCATGGGAACGCCTTTCTCTTTTCCTCTGCAGAGCCCTGTGCCCAATAAGAAAAGCATCGGCATTTTCACCATCGGGAAGCATTAACTGCCCTTTAGCCGTCGTTTTTCTGCTGGCTGATAATGGGTGCCTGTTCTTGCAAATAAACCAGACCGGTCTAGGTTTACCTGGCTATAGCAAAACCATAGTTTCTTTGGCGACCTCTTCAGGAGTTTGTCTATGTCTGATGGCGATCATTCCATTGGTTATGATGCAGATGAATATGCCCGGGTAAAGTCCCAGCCCTGGCGTCTGTGGGTAGAATTGTGGAGTATTTTTGACGCGGTTCGGTCAACGGGAATACCCCTTGATGGCGCCAGGGTGGGCGACTTCGGTTCCGGAACGGGTCTATACACCCGAAAGCTCATTGATATGGGGGCAGGCAGTGTTCTGGCAATCGATGGTGACCGGGATATGATACGTCGCGCCCGGGAGGACAGTGGTGAATACAACGCTATGGTAAATTATGACGCTTCCTGGGTTCAGAATACGGTTGGGGCGCAGGATTGTGTGCTTATTGTTGGTTCCTGGCTGATGAATTATGCCCGGACCCCGGAGGAAACCCTGGCATATTGCCGTGCCATTGCGGGTCATCTGGCGAAGGGCGGGGCTTTTATCAGTTTTAATAACAACCCTTTTGAGCGTTCAGGTGGTAGCCAGTACAGTCCTTATGGTTTTACCAAGACCCATGAGGCTGATGATGCCGGGGATTATGATGGAGCCCGTGTTAACTGGGACTTTGTGGGAATGACGGAGCTGATCAGAAACTACAATATCATGCCAGAAACCTATGAGTGGGCCTTCCGGGAAGCAGGCATGAGCTTCACATGGGGGGAGGCCCAACTCCACCCCGCGCAGAAGGGGAACCCGTATTGGGATTGCTTTTTTGATGGCCAGGCACCTGCCAATTTAATGGTGGCTGTTCGGGGGTGACGTTCTAATTCAGGACCGCTTTTGCGCTCGTTTCTGTTGCGCTTCACTACGTTCAGCAGCAACCTACTGCAGAACGCCCGTAGGTTGCTGCTGAGCACAGCGAAGCGCAACAAAAGCCGTATTTTTTCTTACGCTATGGGTGTGTATTTATGGGTATTTGCGCTTTCCTGGGTCAGGGCAGCAGGATAATGGCCACAGCAAAAGTCAATTCTAAAGGGCGGGTGACTATTCCTGCGGCAGTGCGAGCGGAAATGTCATTGTCGGAAGGGGACCGGATTGAGTTTATTCGGCTGGAAGATGGCTCCTGGCAAATCAGGGCCAGTAAGCACAGTGTGATGGCTTTGCGTGGAATCGTTCAAACCGATATCAGCCTGTCGGATCAGGAGATCATGGATGCCTCTGCTTTCAGCATTGAGTAATACCCAGGGCACGGCTTGCAAGGCATTCCCATACAGCAGTATGGGAACTGGAATGGTTCAAGTGGAGAGGCTCAGTAATAAAGAGCTTCAGGAGTTGCTGGCTTTTCGTTTTGCTGCAACATGCTGGCGGTGAATCTTCAGCTGCTGCGGGGTAATCGTGTTTTGCAGCTCGCGCTGGAACGCTTTCATATTGGCTTTTCGTTCTTCCCTGAAATTAGCCGAGTCCTGGCCATATTTAGCCATTGCCTTCTGGTTGCCGGTGTAGAGTTTCACTTTCAGGCGCATCATTTTGCCGGCCTGTTCCGGGCTTAGATTAGCGTACCCGGTCATCTCGGCCACTTCTTTTTCAAACCGTACCTTGGTGGCGTCGTCCAGGTAGTCGTTGGCGATGGTATTCAGGGAGAAGCAGAGGGTCAGGGTGGCTGTGAGGCATGCAAGTGTTTTTTTCATAGTGTCAGATGTGTATTTGTTGAGGTTATCCGTTTGCGCCCCCATGCAAGATCCATAGAACCTGACATGGGAGCGAGGGTCGGTGCCTCTTATGGGTTCATAATCAGGCGAAGGTCACCAACTTTGAAGGCCATTCCCTGCAAAGTATCAGGGGCACTGACTGGCTTTGGCTGAATGACCAGGGGTTTAATGACATTCTGGATTTGATTTACATCCATTTGTACGTTTTGAGGGAAGAACGATTTTAAGGGAATCGTTACATCTACCACGGAGCCGTCGGCAAGTCCGGGTTCCAGCTCGATAGTCTTTGAACTGGCGATGCCCGTTGGCGTTTCCATCTTGACAACCATTATACGCTCAGGATGAGCTCCATAGCTGTCAACACCCAGTTTGAAAGCAAGAGCTCCGGTTTCAATAAAGCGGCTGAGGTCTTTATGAGGATCGGTCTCGTTGGTGATGTTAAATACCATTCCCCCATTTTTACCAGGCTCTATATCTGGGTAGTGCGTTGTCACGAACCCTTTTGGGAATCCATTTGCTTTGGCGCCATTCCAGCGAGTAATTCTTGTTCCCCACCCCGTGTCGTCTCCGCCCTGCACATGAGTGAATATTTCAGTATCTTCAGGTGTGTCCGTGAGAATCTGGCTATCGGAGGCGCACGAGATAAGGTTTAATTTATCACCACCGCTATCAGGATATGCCCTCATCTGGATTTTGCCCAGAGTGAACTCAAGATTGGACTCGGAGGTCAGGGCAAATGGAGTGTCAGTGTTACTGAAGTCGACGGTGTTTTCAGTGATTTCCGGATCGGTGAAGCAGGAAACCGGAACAATGACATTCTGGTCAGTAGGGGAGCCAGAAAAAGCATTAAATGCACTGGTTAGATCGACGGAAGCACTTAACCCATCTTGTGTTGGGAGAGATAACATGACTTTTTTACCCGCTTCTGTTTTTCCCATCGTGCGGACGAAAAAGCGCAAGGTGCCTGCACCAGAATCGGCTGTTACGGATAAATCCTTGGGGTTGTCGCTGGTCGTTCTGATTTGAACGGACTCTCCATCCGTCAGATCGGATATGCTGACTTTAACGGTGTCTCCTGTATTCCACTGATCATTTTCAGGATCTTTTTCTGTTGAAATACTGCTGGCCATTGCATCGCCATTATCGTCCACAAGGACGATGTCGCCAGCTTCACCCTCTATTTGAAGCGGAAATGAGCCATCGAAAGAGTTTCCATAGAGATGATAAATTTTGCCAGGTGTTGAACCTCCACCATTCCCGCCTCCATTGCTGTCCCCATAGTCGTAATTATCTTCCACACAGCCAGACAGTGCGGCAACAGAAAGGCTGGCCAGCATCACAGAGCGGGCGATTTTTTTCAGAGGCATCTTTGTGGGCATATCCATGGTTCGGGTGCGTCCGGAGTTCGTTATTTGGGTCTAACCTGATCCGACCGCTCTCTGGGCGAAAATAACTTCGCGTGAGCCAGGCTTAATCAGGTGAAACGTTTCTCAGATGGAAAAGTACGTAAAACCGCGAATCAGGTCAAGCGTTCACGATTAATACAAAATAAAAACAGCCTCTTTACATGACCTTTATCAAAAATTCTCTTTGGGTGTCTGTTATTTGTACAGATGTCGCACGGCTATGGTCCGTTAACTTAAGGCTGTCTTGCCTTTTATCTGTCTTTCAAGAGTGAAAACTGATGTAAATCAAACAAATGTCCGATTTTGTGAATCCATATCGCTTCCCATTTGAGGCGAATTTGCTTTGAAAGACCGGTCTGGCTCAGTGGCTGTAAGGGGTTTGTCAGTTATTCAAAATTTCTACCGCTTTTTAGCCGCTCTGTATCAGAAACCGCACAATATTGATGATGTTTGTTGAAACGTTTATATTTGCCGGGCTTTTGGAATGGAATGCAACGGAACAAGCTTTACGACTCAACTATGAAGAAGCCGATATTCTCTCTTGTTACAAAAAGCCTGGCAGCGGCCGGTATTGTGGCCATCAGTGCTCTGGGCAGCACCAGTGCTCTTGCCTTTTTTACCGGACAATCCAGTGCCAGCGCTGTTCGCCTGGACAGTCTGAAAGTACGCGAACAATTTTACCCCGAAGGGTTCGAAAAGGAATTACAGGTTAACCTGGACTTCTTTCGGGATGGCGCAGGTATTGACCCGGATACTCTCGCCCCTTACGACACGATTCAGTACCGTAAAGGGGTCATCAGACCATTCCATTACACCAATACCACTGAAATTGGCTTGTATCTGAATATTCTGGTGGAAGTTGAGAAGGCTGGAAATAAAAAAGCACTGACCCGGATTCAGGAAGTGCTGGGGATGCTGGAACAGGCTCCCAAGAAAGACGGCCTGTTCTACTGGCCCATGAATATTGATAACGGCAAGCTGGTACCCGGTGACGGTATGCTTGCCCCTGCGGTGGATAACGGTAATTTTGCCCTGGCCATGGCCGGTGTGGCCGGTGCCTATATCGAATCCACAGACCCGGTTAAACAGAGCATCGTCAAACGCGTCGAAGCGATGCTTCAGGCCCAGATTCCTGGCTGGCTTTCCCTTTATGACAAGAAGTCTGGCCTGTTAAGGGGTAGCTGGGAAGGCGACCAGTTGACCGAATATCTGGTGGACCGAAAGGCTAACGAAAGCAGAACCGCTGCTGTCTGGGCACCGCTGATCACCCGGGACCTGGGTAAAGACGCCATTCCCATGACGGTGTTCACCAAAATGGAAACCCACACCGCGCAGTATAAAGTGGATGGCAAAGTCTATAACCCGCTTCTGACCTGGGACGGTACTTACTTCCAGGCCCTGTTGCCCGCCATCTGGCTGAATGAAAAAGAGCTGGTGCCAGACTACTCCATGTTTGAAGACATGACCAAGCTGCAGCGCCGGTATGCCCGCAAGCACAAGATTCCCATGATTTCCTCTTCGGCGACCGTGGATGATCGTTACAAGCCTTTTGGTATTCCTCACCTTTCTGAGGCCTATGTGAAGTTCGAGGAAGAGATTGCCGGGGCTTCAACCGGAACGCCTCATGCCACAGCCCTGTCCTACATGGTGAATAAAGAAGAGGCGGTCAAGGATCTGAAAAACCTCAAGGCGCTTTACCCTGAAATCGAAACCGATCTTGGCTGGTATGACGCTCTGGATGGCAAAGGCGGGATGAGCACCAAAATCCTATCCCTGGACCAGGGGATGTTTGTGGGCGCTTTTCTGGCGGACAGCATTAATGCCGATGTTGAGCGCTACATGAAAGCCAGGGGGTACTGGGATGATATCCAGACTATGTACCAGACCTTTGTTCCTGACCAGCAGGCTGCTGAATAAATAACTTCTGATAATGGATAAACCTGGACACATCAAGATGAAAAAAGTAATGACATCGCTGGCTCTGGGGGCCGCTTTCGGGGTAAGTGTTTTACCGGCTGTTGCCATGGCGCAGTCCGTTAATTTAAAGGGGGTTCAGGAAGAGGACCTGGAAGCCATCGGTGAGTTCGGTGAGATCATGCAGGCGGAAGCGCCCGATGAGTACCGGGGGAGAGATATTCCCATACGGACCAATGTTCTGACCGGTGTTGAGTACACGGAAAGCACCTTTGAGAATAGCCAGAGAACCAAAAACGTGGTCAAGATCTATGCGGATGGTAACACCCGTATCAGTCCAAACTTCCGGATCAGTTATGTGGTGTCAGAAAGGGAGCAATACTTCGGCCAGCACGATGATAAGCAGCCGGACCGAATTAACCTGAACATTACCCCCCGTTTTGAGCAGTGGGTGAGCCCCAAGTTTAACTACTTTATTGCGGCAGGGTATAAAACCTCCTATGAGGCCAATGAGCTGGCAAATGGGACCACGAAATACATTGATGAAAAAACGTATCGAATCAAGCCAGGTTTTAACTTTAACTTTGGCAAGAGCTTTTTGAGCCTGACCACAGAACATAACTACAAGGAGATTAATAACTCCTATGGTTTTGATTTTGAAGCCAACTATGTGTATCGCTGGAAGCGAAACATGAACCTGGGGCTTAAAGCTCTCTACGCGGAAACTGGTAATGACTCCGATAATCGCAACAAGAATCTTCGGGCACTGGTTAACTATCGCTTCAAGAATCGTGTTCGTGTAGAAGGTCAGGTTGTTGTCGGTAAGGACGGTGGGGATGCGCTTGATTTCGATAATAATAAAGCGGAAGTTCGTAGAGGCTTCAATTACACCTATTACAACCTGAACACCAACTGGCCGATCAATCGCCATTTCCATATTGTCGCCAACGTTTCTTACAAGGTAGGCAAGCAATATAACCAGGCCAGTAACACGGTGGGCGATCGAGACCAGTTCTTCACCAAACTGGCTATTGTCTCCAAGTTCTGATGAAAAACCGGCTTCCTGTAAGGCAGGAAGCCGATTGCTCCGGAGTTTTGTGTGACGCTTTTGTGTGGCTTTTTTTATAAGCCTGGAGCCTTGTGAAAGCAGGGCTTTTTTTTATCTTTTTTATCCGCTTCCGGTTGGGAGTGAAGTTAAGGAAGCTGCGAATTCGGATTCCCTGGTCTGGGGTGCACAGAGTTTAATCGCACCTTCCTTAACTTTTCGTTGTTTGTTAACTGAGCCTATATGAAGCAGAAACTGCTGCCTGTTGTTATGTCCCTCGCTATCTCAAGTGTTATCACAAGTGCTAATGCAAGCGCTTCCATGGCGTCCGATGCCGGGACAGTCCTGAACCCGGTTCGGGCGGAAGTGCCTGCATCGGTCAAGCACTGGCACGATGATAAAGGTCGGATGAATACTTTTATTTCGGACCTGATCGCCCGGATGACCCTGAAAGAGAAAATCGGGCAGCTGGATCTTCAGTCGGGTTCCCGGGATACCACTGGACCTTATGTGAATGAGGCCTATGAGCAGCAGATTCGTGAAGGCCGTGTGGGGGCGGTATTCAATGCGTTTGGTGCCGACTTTACCCGAAAACTTCAGAAGATCGCTGTTGAGGAAACCCGGCTGGGCATTCCCCTGATTATCGGCCATGACATTATTCACGGACACAAGACTATTTTCCCCCAGTCTCTGGGAGAGGTGGCTTCCTGGGATCTAGAGGTGGCAAGAACAGGGGCTCGTGTAGCGGCCCGTGAAGCCACCGCTGATGGCATTGCCTGGACGTTTGCTCCCATGGCGGATATTACCCGCGATCCCCGTTGGGGCCGGGTGTCGGAAGGTGCCGGTGAGGACGTTTATCTGGGTTCCAAAATGGCGGTGGCCCGGGTACAGGGCTTTCAGGGAGATGACCTGAGTGCACCGGACACGATGATGGCCACGGCCAAGCATTTTGTCGGGTATGGTCTGTCTCAGGCTGGCCGGGATTATCACAGCACCGATGTTTCTGAGCACGAACTCTGGACCACCCAGTTACCTCCCTTCAAGGCCATGGTGGATGCCGGTGTGGCCACGGTGATGACGGCATTCAATGATCTTAATGGTATCCCGGCATCCGGTTCTAAACGACTGCTTACGGATATTCTCCGGGAGCAATGGGGGTTTGAAGGTTTTGTGGTTACAGACTACACCGCCATCAATGAGCTGGTTCCCCATGGTTTTGCCCGGGATGACAAGCATGCTGCAGAAATAGCCTTCAATGCCGGAGCGGACATGGACATGGTGGGCATGTCTTATATCGACTACATGGAGTCGCTGGTCAGGGAAGGAAAAGTCTCAGAGGCGAAGATTGACGACTCGGTTCGTCGGATTCTGGAAATGAAATGGCGCCTAGGGTTGTTTGAAGACCCTTACCGCTACTCCAGCGTTGAGCGGGCAGAAAAAGAGATTCTCAGTCAGGAAAACCGGGAGCTTGCCCGGGATGCGGCCCGCCGTTCCATGGTGTTGCTGAAAAATGACCGCCAGACGCTTCCCCTGAAAGAAGACAGGATTAAGTCCATCGCCCTGATTGGCCCAATGGCCGACTCCAAAGCGGATATGATCGGTAACTGGGCTGCGGCGGGGGATCGAAAGAGTGATCCTGTTTCCATTCGTGAAGGGTTGGAAGCTCGTCTGGGAGACAAGGTAAAGGTTCACTATGCCAAGGGGGCGACTTATGCCTACCTCCATAAGCCTGGCAGTACTGAAGCCCATGTTCAGGGCAATGGCGTTGCCCGCCTGGAAACCAATGACCCGGATCTGCTGTGGGATATGAGGGAAGCCATTGAGGTGGCGAAAAAATCCGATGTGATTGTGCTGGCCATGGGTGAAGAGTGGCGTATGTCCGGTGAGGCTTCCAGCCGGGTGGAACTGGGATTACCTGGTACTCAGAAGCACTTGATGAGGCAACTGAAAAAGCTGAACAAGCCCATGGTACTGGTGCTGATGTCCGGTCGACCCAATGACCTTAGTTGGGAAGATGAAAACCTGGATGCCATTGTCCATGCCTGGTACCCGGGAACTTCCGGTGGGCAGGCGGTTGCCGACGTTCTGATGGGGGATTACAACCCATCTGGCAAGTTGCCCATGACCTTCCCCAGGTCCGTTGGACAAGTGCCCATTTATTACAACATGAAAAGCACCGGGCGACCCTACAACCCGGATAATCCAAAGCCACGGGCAGAACATTACAAGTCCCGCTATGACGACTCTCCCAATACCCCTCTGTATGCCTTTGGCCATGGCCTGAGTTACTCCAGATTTGAGTATGGTGAGGTTCGACTGTCCACTGAACAGCTGAAAATGAACGGTGGTGAGTTGAAGGTCACTGTCAAAGTCACCAATACCGGGGACTATGCCGGAGAAGAGGTGGTTCAGCTCTATACCCGCCAGCTGGTGGGTTCCACTACTCGCCCTGTGAAAGAGCTGAAAGGCTTCCAGAAATTGCATTTTGACAAAGGCCAGAGCCGTGAAGTGTCGTTTACTCTGACTCCGGAGGATCTGGCGTTTTACCGGGCGGATATGAGCTGGGGCAGTGAGCCGGGTGAGTTTCAGGTATTTGTCGGCACCGCTTCAGACCGGGTGCAAATGGCTGAGTTTACATTAGTTGAATAACACGGTGTCGGTGTTGGATTTTGGCTTCCTGTAGCTCCCCGTTTGGGGAAGTTGACACTGTGCGTATTCACCCTGATCGGTGGATACGGCTTGAAAATGAATAATACCGTTTGACCAGAGGGCGAACAGAGATGATACCAAAATTAAAACTGGGATTGATGGCTGCTGCCTGTGCCGTAGCCATGAGCGGCATGCAGCCTGCCACCGTTCAGGCTGCGCCGGTCAAACCGGCGGTCTCGGCAGATATGAAGAAGGTGGCTGAAAAGCCCAATATTCTGCTGATTTTTGCCGATGACCTGGGCTATGCCGATACCGGCTTCCAGAAACAGAGCAAAGATGTGGAAACTCCGAATCTGGACAGGCTGGCAGCCAATGGCGCGATCATGACCACCGGCTATGTGACGGCTTCCGTTTGCGGACCTTCACGGGCGGGCATGATGACCGGGCGATATCAGCAACGCTTTGGGTACCACGATAATGTGGCACCCTACGTTCGTGACGAAAACGTGGTTCAGGGGCTGCCTGTTGAGTTATCAACAATGGGTGATTACCTGAAAGCAGCCGGTTACCGAACCGGGCTGGTGGGCAAGTGGCACGACGGCGATCAAAAGAAATTCTGGCCCCATAACCGTGGGTTTGAGGAGTTCTTTGGGTTTAATAACGGTGCTGCCAACTATTTTATAGGACCGAAAAACCGCCAGGAGCTGAAGAAAAAGCCCTGGTCTGCGGTCTATCGTAATGACGAACCGGTGGAGAATTTCGGTGATTATCTCACTGACCGGTTTGGACAGGAAGCTGTTGACTATATCGAGCGTCATAAGGATGAGCCCTTCTTCCTTTATGTGTCGTTTAATGCGGTTCACGGTCCGTTGCAGGCGAAGCCGGAAGATCTGGAGCGGTTCAGCCATATCAAGGATGAAAAGCGTCGTATTTCTGTGGCCATGAACTACAACATGGACCAGAACATCGGACGTATTCTGGATAAGGTTGAGAGTCTTGGTCTGTCTGAAAACACGCTGATTTACTTCCTGTCAGACAACGGTGGAAAGCCAAAGGGGAATGCTTCCTATAACACTCCGCTCCGGGGAGCCAAAGGCACTTATTATGAAGGGGGGATCCGTATTCCTTATACGGTTACCTGGAAAGGAACGATTCCTGCGGGACAGACCCTCAATGAGCCGGTCAGCTCCCTGGATATCCTGACCACTTCCCTGGCAGCTGCTGGAGTGGAACCGGAAAAAGAGTGGCAATTGGAGGGAGAGAACCTGTTGCCTTACCTGAAAGGGGAACAGAAACAGCTGGAAGACCGCTTCCTGTTCTGGGATAACCATATGCGTTATGCCGTCAGGGATGGTGAGTGGAAGCTGGTTCTGGACAATAAGTTGCACAAAGCCAGCCAGCCACAGTTGTTTCATATCAGTGACGACATGAGTGAAAAGCAGGATGTTTCTGGTCAGTACCCCGAGCAGGTGGCCCGGTTGCAAAAGGCTTACGACCAGTGGAATGCTAAAAATGACACGCCCAAGTGGGGTTGGTCGAAAAAAATGTTCCCGGTAAGTAATGGCTATAGAGGGCGGGGATAAGTCCTCAGCCTTCAGCGCTAGCCCTCCCTTCTCCCTCTCCCTCTCCCTCTGGGAGAGGGCTGGGGTGAGGGTGACTTACCACCATACTTCCATTTGGGCACCAAAAGTGAAACCATCGGTTTTGTCCGCGAAAGCGCTGCCGCCGATTCTTCCTTTTGCGTCCTCATCCCACACGGCGTAGGTTCCAAAAACCCTTAACTGAGGTCTGGCCCAGTAGCCGCGACCAGCAGACCACTGCTGGGCAACGGTCAGCTTTGTCAGTTTTGCGTCTTTCCATTCTCCACTGCTATCTGTGAAGGCATTTTGTACCTGGTCATAACCGAGTTCGAGCGCCGAACTCATAATGTCATTCCAGAAATAGACAGGACGAATACCGGCGCTGATCCAGGTCTGCTCCGGTTTTTTATCGTCTTTGAAGCTTAATTTGTTGTAACTGAGCAGGTATTGCATTTCAACGGCGCTGGCAAGTCCCAGTACCCCATGGTCCATGACTCGAATCAGCTTGTTACCATCCAGGTCTGCACTGGTAAAAGCAGACATGCCCTGGCCATTGCTGCCTATGCCCCAGGCCGTCATGCCGTCGGTTACGTACTGGACAACGAACTTATTGAAGCCTCCCAAAAAATCACTCTGGGTATGTTCAATCGTTCCCATGTAGCCTTTCTTTTCCATATCTTCTTTTTTAATCGGATCGATCGGTTTGGCTTTTCCTGCCCCTGTGGTTGGATCAAAACCGTCGGCTGCCCATCTTTTGTCTGGAAAATCGCCCGCCGGATTGCCAAAGGCATAGTCAAATCCAAGGGTCAAGGCACCATTAGGATTGATGGCCATATTTTCGAGGCGGAAGTCCATGATATTTTGATCAAGAGTAAATTTTTGAACGTTTGTTCTGTTTTCGGCATTGCCTTGCGTATTGTAGTATTCAAACGATGCGCTGCTTTTTACCCATGCAACGCTGAAATCAGCGAAACCACCCACGGATATGTTTTCAATTCCTGCTCCTGGACCCGATACGTTCCAGTAGTAAAAATCGCTCATGTGGACATCGTGGCGCTTATAAAACCGTTTACCCACCCAGAGCGTCGCGTCTGGAAAAACGTCGATAACGCCTTTACCCTGGATATTCATCTCCCTGAGAGCGGGTTGAGTGGCTTCCCAGTCTTTGGCCTGGTCAATGCCAAAAGCAATGTTGCTGTCCAGGATAAACGACTGATGATCGTTATTGAACAGGTCAGCACCCAGTTTCAATTCCGCGTATGTTTCTGTTTCATTACCCAGGCGAAACTTGGAGCCTGCACCCGGTGCCTGAAAGGCCACCTGGTTGCCGCCATCGGCTGAAGCGCCAACACCGGACCTGGCATAACCGTGGAAATTGATGTCCATCCCTTCAACCGCCATTACTGCGCTGGTTGAGGCTGCTGTTAAAGCAATGGCAGACGCCATTTTCGCGACAGAATGTGCCAACCTTGATTGAGGTGTCAAAGGTGCTTGAAAGCCAGCGCTCGTGACTCTGCAGGTTTTGAGTTTACAGGGTTGTGAGTGGCGGCTTGAATTGGATAAAGCAGCCCGTTCATGGGAATAAGAACGAACAGTATGCCTGGAAAGCATGATCATTCACCTTGTGCGTATGGTTATGTTTAACCCCTGAATCTTTCTTTTTGAATGAACTATTCAGGAAATACCCATTGCTATAGCCTTATGGCTTCAGCTTGTGTTGGTAAGCTTGAAGCCAGCTCTCTTTCAGTAAACTGTCAGGTGGAAAGTTAGTTCAGGGTTGGGAAGTGGGCAAAAAAAAAATGTGTTTTTTTGTCGTCTAACTTTTATCGTACGGATACTGAGATATAGTTTCCTGCATCCTGAGGCAAAAGAGTGTTATCGTGATGGCTGTTTTCAGGTTTGTTTTATTGATTAAAGCGGTTTTGTTTTCGCTATGGGCATCTTTTTCTCTTTCGAAAAGACATCCACGGATTTCTTTATTTCCTTCATTTATTACAGCAGCTATAACAACCGCTGCAACGATCCTATTGGTTGGGGGGCTTTCCGGCTGTCGCTCTTTTTCCATGCCTTCTGAAACAGAAGCCGACACAATGCCTTTGTCTCCGGATTCAGCCGATCTCAATTCAAGAGAGTCTGAAGCCCGGGTATTGGATGATCTGGCGCAGGTTCAATGCCAGCCACTGCCCCAGCCACTATCAGAGACATCTTTAGAGAAGGTTCGATTCTCAACCCGGGTGAACAGGTCCTCCCATTGGTTGAACCTGCCGTCTGGTAAAACACCTTATGTGGCTTATGAGTTGCCCAATACAGGGTATTTTAAAGTCTCTCTGGGCAGTCTGGTGACCCATGTTGCAGGCCAGAAAAAAGAAACCCTTTTCTATCCGGAGGTCGCTTTGCTGGATAAACAACGCCGTGTTGTCCGCACCATCGCTGGCAGCCAGATGAAGTACCAGAGGCCCGGCTTTATCACCCCGGAGGGCATAGGGGCCAGCTTTGTGGTAGACAGCCGTGTTTCTCCCCGGGTTGCCTGTATGCTGGTGTACACTACCGACGAGTTGCAGAAGGAAGAAACACGGCTGATGAACGAGGCGAAAGAGTACGCCAGGGTTCATGGTGTGGTTCCGCCCCCGGTGCCGGATACCTTTGCCCGGCATGGCATAACCGGCAGGGCAAAAACATGATCACCAATTGAACAGCGCCATCAAGAAACAGCCTGTATAATCAGGGTTTTTCCTGTCTTTCGATGTCTGCAAAAGCCCTGTTTTCCAAATTCTCCTCGCTCACTGATAAGC
>NZ_JBLYZI010000010.1:0-82452 GCF_057680865.1 Endozoicomonas sp. Z74 | reverse complement strand
AAGAACGCCAATGGAAACTCTGATAGATGGCAAAGAGATCTGGAAGGAAAAATTTGTAGCCTGAATTTGACCTGACAGACACCCTCTGAAAAATCGGTGACTGTCAGATCAGGTCTGAACTACTACATATAACCCGGATGGCTTGGCCAGTGTTGATTGTGGTCATTTGACCAAGGCGTTTCGAAAGCTCTCTGTCAAGTACCACCCTGATCGCCCTTCGGGATCAAATCAGGCTTTTATGCAGTTGAAACAGGACTACGACTCCCGATTGCGTCAGTGTAAATAGTTATCCTGTTCTTTTTATTTCTCTTGTGTATGGCGGGCACCGCAGCAACAGCTTCGGTGCCCGTTTTTAATAATGGATTCTTATGGGGTGATGATTTGTCATTCTATTGCAGCTTGCTACTTTAAATGGGTGTGTGGTTAGACCTTATTCGCCCTTTTGTTCGTTTTTGTGGGGGCGGCGGGTTATGGAATAGGTTAGCTATAACAGGCTGCGATAATGTTTGGACTATTTAAAACCGCAAAACAGCGCCCGCTTATAGAGGACGTCGAAACCGTCAATCAGGCTTATCGTTACTGGCGGGTCCATATCATGCTCGCTATGTATGCCGGATATGCCACCTTTTACTTTACCCGCAAGAGCTTTAATTTTGCCATGCCGGCCATGATTGAGGAGCTGCATCTGGATAAGTCGGATGTGGGTGGGCTGGCTACTCTTTTCTATGTGATTTATGGCTGTTCCAAATTTTTCTCTGGAGTGATCAGTGATCGATCTAACCCCCGGTATTTTATGGGAGTGGGCCTGATTGCCACAGGGGTGTTTAATATCTGTTTTGGCCTTTCGTCTTCCCTGCTTGCCTTTGCTTTGTTCTGGAGCCTGAATGCCTTCTTTCAGGGATGGGGGTGGCCACCCTGCTCAAAGCTGTTAACTACATGGTACTCTCGTTCAGAAAGAGGGCTCTGGTGGGCGGTCTGGAATACCGCCCACAATGTTGGAGGGGCTCTTATCCCGCTGCTGGTGGGTTTTTTTGCGCTGCATTATGGCTGGAGGTATGGCCTTCTCGTGCCTGGCTTTCTGGCCATCATGGTTGGCCTGCTTGCCTGCTGGAGGCTCCGGGACAACCCTGGCACATTGGGGTTGCCAACCGTTGGGCAGTGGCGAAATGATGAGCTGCAAATCCGGCAGGAGAAACAGCCCAGTGGGCTCTCCACGACCAACATACTGGTTAACTATGTATTAACCAATCGTCTGGTCTGGCTGTTGGCCTGGTCTTCCGTCCTTGTGTACATCGTTCGAACCGGTATTAACGACTGGGGAAATCTCTATCTGACCGAGGTCCACGGGTATGATCTGCTGACGGCTAACTCGGCGGTATCCATGTTTGAGATTGGAGGTTTTGCGGGTTCATTAATGGCGGGCTGGGGATCTGATCGTTTTTTTGGTGGGGAGCGTGGCCCCATGAATTTTATTTTTTCCCTTGGGGTGCTGGTGTCTGCCGTAGCATTATGGGGAATATCCAGTCACACCTATATAATGCAGGCAGGCTGTTTTATGGCACTTGGGTTCTTTGTGTTTGGTCCCCAGATGCTGATCGGTATGGCCGCCGCAGAATGTTCCCATAAGGAGGCGGCGGGAGCAGCCACAGGGTTTACCGGGCTCTTTTCTTATCTTGGGGCGGCACTGGCCGGTTATCCTGTGGCGAAAGTGCTGGAGTATTTTCACTGGAGTGGCTTTTTTACGGTATTGCTGGTCTGTGCTTCTCTGTCAGGACTGCTGCTGCTGTTGTTCATCATTGCTGGCCAGCGCCGGAACGGGTGCTTGGGCACTCAAGATAGCCAATGATGAAGTAAATAATCCTGGCGAGGGTGGGTCAGGGGGCTTTCTTTCCTCAGCCCAGAAGCTATAATACCGCTCCCGTTTCCCGATTGAGCGCCCAATGTTTTGAACAGGCCGGTTTTGGCTGGGTATGGGGCTGTTAGCCTGGCTCTTGTCCAGCAGGGGACGGCCAAGTTAGAACAGGTGTTGCGCAAGCGATACCATTGAGGCGGATTTAATGAAAACTTTTAGCGCTAAGCCAGAAACCGTAAAACGTGACTGGTTCGTAGTTGATGCCGAAGGCAAGACGCTGGGTCGTCTGGCAACCGAGATTGCCTCTCGTCTGCGCGGCAAGCACAAGCCAGAGTACACACCTCATGTGGACACTGGTGATTACATCGTAGTGGTTAACGCCGGCAAAGTACGTGTTACCGGACGTAAGTCTACTGACAAGATGTACCACCGCCATACCGGTTACATCGGCGGCCTGAAGTCCATGAGCTTTGACAAGCTGATCGACCACAAGCCTGAGATGGTTATCGAGCTGGCTGTTAAGGGGATGCTGCCCAAGAACGCTCTGGGTCGCGACATGTACCGTAAGCTGAAGGTGTACGCCGGAAGCGAGCATCCACATGCTGCTCAGCAGCCTCAGCAACTGGAAATTTAATCAGGGGTGGTTATGTCTGTAACACAATACTACGGAACTGGACGTCGTAAGTCCTCTACCGCACGTGTTTTCCTGAGAAATGGCTCTGGCAACATTACTGTCAACGGTCGTTCTCTGGATGAATACTTCGGTCGTGAAACTGCTCGCATGGTTGTGCGTCAGCCTCTGGAACTGACTGAACTGACTGAGAAGTTCGACATCAAGATCACTGTATCTGGTGGCGGCGGCTCCGGTCAGGCGGGTGCCATTCGTCATGGTATTACCCGTGCGCTGATGCAGTATGATGAGACTCTGCGCTCACCGCTGCGTAAAGCTGGTTACGTAACCCGTGACGCTCGTGAAGTTGAGCGTAAGAAAGTGGGTCTGCGTAAAGCTCGTAAGCGTCCACAGTTCTCCAAGCGTTGATACGGTTTCTGCGATACTGTTGCCATTGGTTTTTGTAACCTTTGGCAAGAGTGTCAAAGAGTATCGAAAAACGCCCTGCACATTTTTGTGCAGGGCGTTTTTTTATGGCCATGGATGGCCTGTATCCTGAAAATGCAGGAGCAATTTTCAGGATATATCAGGGATGTATGGTATCCCGAAAACGCATGGAGCGGTTTTCGGGGTATGGCCAGGGATGTAATGTATGCTGGCAACGCACGACCACATGGATGTGGGAGCTAGAGTAACGCATGGAGCAGTTACCGTGGAGCGGTTGCCAGTATATGCTATGGATGGCCTGTATCCTGAAAATGCACGACCACATGGATGTGGGAGGTAGGGCGACGCAGGATGCCAAAGCCGTGGAGCAATTTTCAGGATATGTCAGGGATGTACGGTATCTCGAAAAAACTCGATTCTATGGCTGTTATAACAACACTACCTTTCCAAATCGGTCTTTAAAAAATGATAAAGAATGTCCTGGTTTGAGCTGAGGGCATTTTTTTTATGGGCTAAAACCAGTATCATTACGCACTGCCGCTTATGTGGGTAGGTATAATGCGAGGGCGGCTTTATCTGGGGGAGAGTATTGCCCTGGTGCTGCTGTTATATTATGTCCAGCGCCAGGTGTTTCCCGGTTTGCAGGGTGTTCAATGCCCTTGAGCGGGGACTCTGGAAATAAGGGACTTTCCTGCCAGTATCCCACCCATGAACAAAAAGAAGTCATTGGGCGTACAGCCCGGATGGGGAGAGTAGGTTAATGAGTGACAACGGCGTAAACAAAGGCCGGCGCCGCTTTCTCGTGGCAGCGACTTCGGTGGTGGGGGCTGCCGGTGCTGTCGGGGTTGCCACACCCTTTGTCAAGTCATGGAACCCAAGTGCAAAGGCAAAGGCCGCGGGTGCACCGGTCAAGGTGAATCTCAGTAAGCTGGAACCTGGCCAGCAGGTGGTTTATGAATGGCGGGGAAAACCGGTATTCGTAGTGCGTCGTACAAAGGATATGGTGGATGCCCTTTCATCTCTAGATGACCGCGTGCGGGATCCAGGCTCGGAAAAATCAGAACAACCCTCCTATGCCAAAAACAAGGCCCGTTCCCTGAAAGACGAATACCTGATTCTGGTTGGGCTCTGTACTCATCTCGGGTGTTCTCCTAAATATCTGCCTGAAGTCAAGCCCATGGAGTTTGATGCCAACTGGAAGGGGGGGTATCACTGCCCCTGTCATGGTTCAAAGTTTGACCTGGCGGGCCGGGTTTATAAAGGAGTTCCTGCCCCAACCAACCTGGTGGTGCCTCCCTACTCCTTTGAAAGCGATGATGTCGTGATTATCGGCCAAGATGAGGAGAATGCGTGATGGGAAACAAGTTAATGGACTGGGTGGATGCCAGGCTTCCCGTCACCCAGGCGTGGGAAAAGCATCTCAGCAAGTATTACGCACCCAAGAATTTTAATTTCTGGTATTTTTTCGGCTCCCTGGCGTTGCTGGTATTGGTCAATCAGTTGCTGACCGGTGTCTGGCTGACCATGAGTTACGTGCCCAGTGCCGAGGCAGCCTTTGCTTCCGTTGAATACATTATGAGGGACGTAGAGTACGGCTGGCTGATTCGCTATATGCATTCAACCGGTGCTTCTATGTTTTTTGTGGTGGTTTACTGCCATATGTTCCGCGGATTGCTTTACGGCTCTTATAAAGCACCCCGTGAGCTGGTGTGGATTTTCGGGATGGCGATCTATCTGGCCCTCATGGGTGAGGCCTTTATGGGTTACCTGCTGCCCTGGGGGCAGATGTCCTATTGGGGAGCTCAGGTGATTATCTCCCTGTTTGGTGCGATCCCGGTGATTGGCCCGGATCTCCAGCAGTGGATTCGAGGGGACTTCCTGATTTCCGGTATTACCCTGAACCGTTTCTTTGCCTTGCATGTGGTGGCACTGCCTATTGTGATTCTGGGGCTGGTGGTGCTGCATATTCTGGCGCTGCATGAAGTGGGTTCCAACAATCCTGACGGGATTGAGATCAAGAAAAACAAGGGGCCGGATGGTGTCCCTCTGGACGGTATTGCGTTCCATCCTTATTACACCGTCAAGGACATTGTGGGCGTGGTGGTTTTCCTGTTTGTTTTCTGTGGCGTTCTTTTCTTTTTCCCGGAAATGGGCGGCTACTTCCTGGAGCATGCCAACTTTGAACCGGCTAACGGGTTGAAAACACCAGAGCATATTGCGCCGGTCTGGTATTTTGGGGCCTTCTACTCCATTTTGAGGGCAATCACCTTTGATATCGGACCCATTGATTCGAAACTGGGTGGTGTGATCGCCATGGGGGGAGCCATTGCCATTCTGTTTGTGCTGCCCTGGCTGGATCGGAGCCCGGTGAAGTCCTGGCGGTACAAGGGGTGGATCAGCAAAATCAGTATCGTGGTCTTTGCTTTCGTCTTTATTCTGCTGACCTGGTTGGGTACGCAGCCTGCGACGGAAACCTATACCCTGATTGCCCAGATCTGCACATTGATGTACTTCGCGTTTTTCCTGTTGATGCCCTTCTATACCCGTTGGGAGAAAACCAAACCAGTTCCGGAGAGGGTGACCGGCTAATGAAAAGAATAATACTGACCATTAAGTTGTTTCTGGGTTCGGTGCTGTTTTCATCGCTGGTGGCAGCGGCCGGAGGGGGGTACCCACTGGATAAGGCCAACGTCGATCCTACCGACAAGGCCTCCCTCCAGAGAGGTGCAAAGTATTATCAGAACTGGTGTGCAGCCTGTCACTCAACCAGCTTCCAGCGCTATGAACGGGTGGCCGATGACCTGGGCATTCCCCATGACTTGATGATGGAAAACCTGGTGTTCGATAAAACCGCCAAAATAGGCAGTTTAATGCACAACAGCATGGACCCCGTGGAGGCCAAAGCCTGGTTTGGTGCGGCACCTCCGGATTTGACGCTGGTTTCCAGGGTTAAGGGCGGCCCGGACTGGCTGTATACCTATCTGCGTACATTCTACGAAGATCCAAAACGGCCTTATGGGGTCAATAACAAGGTCTTTCCTGATGTAGGGATGCCCCATGTGCTTCTGGAGCTTCAGGGCGTTCAGATTGACAGTTGCGACGGGGCTGACCCTACAAAGCGTGACCCGTTGACTGGCGAGAAGCTGTGTGAGCTTACGGTGGACCCCAAAAGGAAGGGAAGTATGACTCCGGCGGAATACGACCAGATGGTGTATGACCTGGTGAACTTCCTGGCTTATTCAGCGGAACCCATGCAACAGGAGCGGAAGCAGCTTGGGATTTATGTTTTCCTGTTCCTGCTGGTGTTCCTGGTCTTTGCTTACCTGCTTAAGCGTGAGTTCTGGAAGGATGTGCATTAGCGCTGTTGACTGCTGAATCCAGCCTCCTTCGAAACCCGGCCAGTTGCCCGACTGCCCGGGTTTTTATGTCCAGGGATGGACAGTATCCTGAAAATGCAGGAGCAATTTTCAGGGTATATACAGGGATGGGCAGTATCCTGAAAATGCACGACTGCATGGAAGCCGGAGTTAATACCCACAAAGCCTACCAGCAATGCTCTTCCCTGAGTTGAAACACACATCCGCCTGAGAGCCAGTTCCCACCATCGGGTAAAAAACGGCAGTAGCATTGATTTTATTGATGCCCGTCATCACAAGCCTGTCCTGAGTGATTGCACAATAACCATGGGATAAGTGGGGGTATGGCTCAGGATGGATATTCATAAAAAAAGTGTATTTGGCTTTTTGACAAAGCCATCGACAACGCTCTCGGTGGGGGCGCTTGTGCTGATTGGGCTCGTGGCTGGTCTGATTTTGAAAACCGGGTTTGATGTCTCCCTGGAAGTGACCAGCTCCAATGAATTTTGTACCAGCTGTCATGAGATGGAAAACAATGCTCTGGAGGAGATGAAGAATACCATTCATTTCAGTAATCGCACGGGTACAGTCGCCTATTGTGCGGACTGCCACGTACCCCATGACAGCCTTGGCAAGGTGGTCAGGAAGATTGAAGGCCTTCGTGAACTGTACGGGAAGGTGACGGGAAAGATTAATACACCGGAAAAGTATGAAGCCCATCGCCTGGCCATGGCGGAAAAAGTCTGGCAGAAAATGAAAGACAATGATTCCGCAAACTGCAGAGCCTGCCACATCCACTTTGAACAAAATCTTGATCAACAATATGAGTGGGCCAGAAAGCAGCACACCCTGGCGATTGAAAGGGGGCAGACCTGCATTGACTGCCACCAGGGGATTGCACACCAGCTGCCTAAAACCAAATTGATGAATAAACCACTGGCTCAATAGTGGTGTCGGGCGAATATCAGCGGATTTAGTGGGGAAAGAAATGAAAAAAACACGGCTGTTTACCAAGAAAATGCCGCGGCTTTTATTTCGCTGTGGGCATTTGGCGATGCAACCATTTTCAGGGGGGGGAGTGAGGGGCATTTCCCGCTCAAGGCTGCTTGGGGGCGCTGCTCTGGGGTTGTCAATGGCGCTGATGATGTCGGCGGGAGACCTGCAAGCCTCGGCAGGTAATAAGATGGAAACCATCAGCTCTGAGTTTGCTAAGGGGTATCCCCGGCAGTACGAATCCTGGGAAAAGACGAAAGATACGCCCATTGAAGACATGCTCGAACAGGACCCACGTCTGGTTGTACTCTGGGCTGGTTACGGATTTTCCAAGGATTACAACGGTCCTCGGGGCCACATGAATGCGGTGACTGATGTTCGAAATACTCTGAGAACTGGGGCGCCAAAAAGTGATGATGACGGGCCGATGCCCATGGCCTGCTGGAGCTGTAAAAGCACAGATGTTCCCCGCCTGATGGAGGAAGAGGGGTATCTGGATTATTTCAAGGGCAAGTGGGCCAGAGGCGGGTCGGAAATCGTCAATCCGATTGGCTGTGTGGATTGTCACGATCCGGCCAGTCCGGAGATGGCGGTGAAAATTTCCCGCCCCTATCTGCATCATGGCCTTAAAGCGTCAGGATATGATGTGGCCAAGGCAACAGAAAAAGACATGCAGTCTCTGGCCTGTGCCCAGTGCCATGTTGAATATTATTTTGACGATAACACCAAGGAGGTGGTTTTCCCCTGGGCCAAGGGTACCCGGGTGGAAGATATGGAGGCTTATTTTGATGAGCTGGAGTTCAAGGATTGGACGCATTCCATTTCCCGTGCGCCGATGCTGAAAGCCCAGCATCCGGGCTGGGAGATGTGGAAGGAAGGGGTGCACGGTAAAAACAATGTTTCCTGTACGGACTGCCACTCACCCAAGGTTAAGGACAAAGGGGTGACCTACACAGACCATCAGATCAGAAGCCCCCTGACCAATATGGACCAGACCTGCAAAACCTGTCATACCCAGGATGAAGCGTATTTGCTGAGCATGGTGGGGAATTATCGAGCCAAAATTGGTGAAATGAAGATCCGGGCGGAAGACCTGATTGTCAAAGCACATATTGAAGCTGGAGCGGCCTGGAAAGCCGGTGCTTCTGAGAAGGAAATGAAGGAAGCCCTGACCCTGATTCGCCATGCCCAGTGGCGCTGGGACTTCTCGATTGCCTCTCATGGTGCTTTCTTTCATGCACCGGAAGAAGCATTGAGGATTCTCGGGACAGCCATTGAAAAAGCCGGAGAAGCCCGACTGGTGTTGTCCAGGGTTTTGGCAAAGCATGGAGTGACAGGTGTTGTACCTATGCCTGATTTGTCCACCAAGGCCAAAGCCCAGGCCTACATTGGTATGGATCATGACCAGCTTAAAGCGGATAAGGAGCATTTCAAGAAGACGGTGATTCCAGTGTGGGATGCCAAGGCTAAAGAGAAGGGCTTGATGAAGTAAACGCTGAAGTTTGCAAATAAAGCCGGGTAATCCGGCTTTATTTGCAGAAGACTGGTTGATAGCCCTCCAGATTGCTAAGATCCCTCCTTTACCATTGATCCTGTGACCCGTTAGACCATTATGAGTAAATCACTTCGCGACCAGTTGATGAAGGCTGGCCTGGCCACCAAACAGCAGGCTTTAAAGGCAAAAACCAGCAACAAGAAAAAGAAGAAGCAGGCTGCCAAAACCGGAGAGCTGACGGATCAGGAAAAGCGTCGCCTTGAGCTGGAAAAGGAAAAGGCGGCCCAGGTGGAAAAAGACCGTGAGCTTAACCGGAAGCTGGAAGAGGAGCGTCAGGCCAAAGCCATTGAAGCTCAGGTGCGTCAGCTGATTGATACCAATGCGATTTCACGGGATCGGGGAGAGGCGGAATATAAATTTGTTTTTGCCAACAAGATTAAAAAGATCTATGTGACGGAGGAGCAGCTGGATAAGCTGACCCGTGGGCTTCTGGCTCTGGCCGTTTCCGGTGAGGAGTTTGCCGTGATTCCCGCACCCGTTGCTTCAAAGATTGCGGAGCGGATTCCTGAAGCCATTGTCGTGCAGAATGATAAGTCTGAAGAGATGTCCCAGGAGGAAGAGGATTGGTACGCGGATTATCAGATCCCGGACGACCTGATGTGGTAACGGGGGATTAATCCCCCCGTCTGCGGCTGGCGACTTGATTTAAGTCAATGACTTTCAGTCAATGGTCGCCAGAGCCTCAATTTCGACCTTCACGTCTTTAGGCAGGCGAGCGACCTCGACCAGGCTGCGTGCTGGAAAAGGCACTTTGAAGTACTGCTTGTACACTTCGTTAATATTGCTGAACTCTTCCATATCCCGGACGAAAACCGTTACCTTTTTCACCCGTTGCATGCTGCTACCGGAGGCTTCCAGGACCGCCTTGACGTTCTTCAGGCACTGGTGAGCCTGCTCTTTGGTGTCCTCAGAGACTTCACCGGTTTCCGGATCGATGGGCAGCTGCCCGGAGGTGATAACAAGGTTGCCAAACCGCATACCCTGAGAGTAAGGCCCGATTGCTGGAGGGGCGTCAGGGGTTTCAATCACTTTTTCCATGGGGTGTTGTTACCGGGTTGATTACGGAGGGGCTGAATTTTAGAGCGACAATTTCCCTTTGTCATGGGGGCTGGGTCAGGGAAATAGTGTATTTTGGTACAAATACTTAATGGGTTAGTGTGAACGTTTGAAGGATTTAATTAATTAGGACTAATGTCCTTTATTTTATCCGCAAGCCAAGTATCTGCAATCAAAGCCCAAAAAGAGCAAGTATGAATCGAGATTTAATGGGCCGGTGCCGGTGACGCAAAGTCACATAAGGTCTCTTTGTTGGGGGATCATTGTCAGGTGTCGTTATTAATTGCAGTCATCAGTGCCTTTTTAGAGTTGATCTGTAAGCCTGAATCCGCATTTATTCAAATACGAAAGGACTTCCTGATAGCGCTGGTACACCGGCTTGTCAGAATAGCTACCGAGCCAGTATCGCCAATGGGTTTGTGCGGTGGCGTCAATGGCCTGCACGGCATTGTTGCCAAAAAACAGCGTATTGCCGTTGGCTGTTTTCAGGATATATGAGGCGCCAACAATGTCGTCTGGCATTTCTGTGCAGGTCAGTGGGGTGTCATGAAGGCTTTTATAGCTCGGATCGTTCACAAGCCCCAGGTAAATTTTCTGTTCTTCCGGAGAGCGCTGGCTGAAGCCTCTCTCCGGGTAGGCAATATACAACTTAACTGCAGGACCGTAGCTGGCCAGCTTTCTGAGAGTGATGGTTCGATCCTCAATGGTTTTGCTGCGTTTTGGATCCTGCTGCATGCGAGGCGACATGGTTTGCTCCAGTGCCTTGCCGGGCGGGTTGCAAAGGGGAGTAGCGGGTTTTCGGGTGTGAATGATTACACTGGCCTGCTGCACCTTTCCCTGTTCCAGAGCACCGACCAGAGCCTGTTCGAATGCGTTCTGAAGGCCTACGCCTGCAGGTCTGACCATGCTGTCGCTTCCAGACAGCCTGATTTCTGGCTGCGTTCGTAGCGGGGAAATTCCCAGTTGGATAATATTGTTTCTGACGTCTGTTGAAAGTCCGCTGTCTTTTTGGACCCGGTTTGCCATTTCACCGAGAAAATAAGATTTAAGTTCCGCCAGATCCTTGTCCTTGCTGACAGGAGCGGTTCGGCTGATTTGACTGCTGCAGGCGCCAAGTTGCAGTAAAAGGGCTGCCAGAATGATGTGGTACAGATGGGAGAAGAGCCTGTTCTTATGGAACCGGTGCTTATAAGGAAAAATCATGCCTGCTCAGTGTCACGATGGTTTGCTGGAACTATCAAAGTAGTTCAAGAAAGTGTGGTTGCCACTTTCAACGCCTACAGCATTACTCCGCAACCTCAGAAACCAGGGCCAGTAGCTGGTTGACCAGAGCATTTTTGTATTTTTTTCTGCTCAGTAACAGCCATAGCTGTCGAGTCATCGTGTGCCGGGGGATATGGATTCGGGACAGCTCTCCCCTGGCCAGCTCGTTGGCTAGACAAAGTTCTGAAAGACAGCTGATGCCTGCACCGGCACGAACCATGTTTTTAATGGCCTCGGTCTGGTTGAGCTCTATTCGCAGGTTGCGTTGTCGCAGGTGCTGGCCGATGTGGCGTTCAAAGAGCAGTCGCGTGCCAGATCCTCTTTCGCGCAGAATCCAGTGAGCTTTTTCCAGCTGTTTAAGGGTGGCTGTTTTCAGTTGGGCCAGGGGGTGTTCAGGCGCACAGAAGAGAACCAGTTCATCTTTAAGCCAGGGGATGGATTCTATTTCATGGTGCTGGCAAGGGCCTTCAACACAGGCAAGGTCCAGTTCCAGGCTGGCCAGGCGTTCAATAATAGTGCTGGTGTTGTGGATTTTCAGATCAAGGGATACCTCTGGATTCGTCTTGTTGAACCGGGCCAGTATCCCCGGTAAAAGGTAATTGCCGATGGTGGTGCTGGCCCCCATCACCAGGTTGCCAGTGTGAAGGCCCTCGCCGGAAAAAAGCCGGTTAATCTCCAGGCTTCGATCCAGTAACTCGCAGGCCATAGGCAGTAATTTTCTGCCCTCATTATTCAGGACCAGTCGATTACCTGCCCGGTCAAAGAGGGGGTTATTCAGGTGTTTTTCCAGTTCAGCCAGAGCCATGCTGGTGGCCGGCTGCGACAGATGCAGCTGTCGGGCAGCCAGTTGAACCTGGCCAAGGGTGGCGACCGCTCTGAATACACTTAATTGCTTCAGGGTTATATGCACGTTGCCTCCTGAATGATCTCTGTTTTGCTTTAGCGGAGTGGGAAAACGCCCGCCATGATCCTGTGGCAAGCTCAAGTATAAGAATAATTGAATCTTTTTATATTAATAATTGAATTTCCTTATTTAAGGTTTGGTTCTATCTTTATAACCATTCCATATGATGCCGAATTCTCCATTCACTTTGATGGCATGATTCTGTGCATCATGGCTTGTTGGTAGATCCTGGGAGGCGTGTTTCTATGACGATGTCGGTGAATGAACAAGGCGGGGCGCTGGCATCGGCCACGCTGGGGAGGGCTGGTCAGGAACCGGTCACTCTACGACGTTGTCTCAGGAAAGTACCCACGCCCTTAGGGGGGCTGGCTCTTGGTATAGCCAGCCTCGGGGCGTTATGGGCATTGTCTGAGCCTCATCTGGCCGGTGTTTTCAAGCTGGGGTCTGCTTCTATTGCCAGTGTGCTGGTGCTCATGATCCTGCTGAAATTCATGACCCACCGTGATCTTTTTCTGGAAGAGCTGGCGCACCCGGTGGTCAGCAGTGTCATGCCAACCTGTGCCATGGCCACCATGGTGATTGCTCAGTCGCTTCTGTCGCTGGCGCCTGAGTTTGCCAGGGTGCTCTGGTTGTCAGCTGTTTTTTTTCACATGTTCCTGTTTGCGGGTTTTGTGGTTCACCGGGTGGTGGATTTCCGGTTGCACCACATGGTGCCCAGCTGGTTTGTGCCGCCGGTGGGTATTATCGTGGCAGCGGTCACCAGTCACGGTATGGGGCATGAGCAGATGGTATTTATACTGTTTGTGTTCGGACTCGGTTGTTATTTCCTAAAATTGCCGGTTATGCTCTACCGACTGATTTTCAGGGAAACTATCCCGGACGCAGCCCTTCCCACTTTTGCGATTATGGCGGCGCCTGCAAGCCTTTCCCTGGCAGGCTATCTGTCCATTGTGGACAAGCCTGACTTTCTGCTGATGGCTATTTTGGTGCCATTGGCTATTTTTATGACCAGCCTGGTCTACGTGGCTTTTATCCGCTTGTTAAGGTTGCCCTTCTCCCCCGGGTACGCCGCATTTACCTTTCCCATGGTCATTGGTGCTACAGCACTGGTCAAGCTGGCAGATATTCTTTATGAAGAGGGCTATCTGCAGGCTTATGAGCTTATCATCAAGCTAGCCAGCATTGAGCGGTTTGTAGCGACTGTCATTGTTTTTTATGTCGCCATCCGGTATCTCTGGTTTTATTTTCAACCGGGGGTGCGAAAGCCCATCTAACGGTTCTGGTCGCTTGCTGGCCAGAGCGTGGCTCTGAACGGCAGGCGGCAAAGTGATGGAACTGGAAATGTCTAGTGAGTTTTCAGGTGCCGGTCTGGCACTGCCCATGTTGATTTTCTGTGGCCTGTTTCTGCTGGCAGCCACATCGGCCATTCTACTTAAGAAGCTTCGCTTTCCCTACACCATTGGCCTGGTGGTGATTGGCATGATGCTGGGGATTGCAGCGAAGCATTTTGAATTTCTGTCACCGGTGCTTGAGTACTCACTGACCCATGATTTGATCATGTATGTGCTCCTGCCGGTTCTGGTTTTTGAAGCGGCGATCAATATCAAGTTGCCTGCCCTGGTGAGGGAGCTGGTTCCGGTATTGATGCTGGCCATTTTTGGGGTGATTCTTTCGACGCTGGTAGTGGGTTACCTGGTGGGTGAGTTTACCCCTCTGACTCTGGCCGGTGCCTTGTTGTTTGGTGCGCTTATTTCGGCAACGGACCCGGTGGCGGTGATTGCGCTCTTTAAAGAGGTTAAGGCGCCTGAGCGGATGTCTTTGCTGATGGATGCTGAGAGCCTCTTTAATGATGCCACCGCCATCGTTATGTTTGGGATTGTGCTGGCCATTGTTCAGTCCGGGCTTGGTTTGACCGGTAGCGCCGTAATCGACTCTATTGTGGAATTTTTCCGGGTGTTTTTTGGCGGGATCCTGGTGGGTGTCGCTCTTGGTTCAGGCATGCTGGTTCTTCTGAGGCTGTCACGGGGTATGCCTTACGTCCACATTGCCTACACCACCATTCTGGCCTTCTCCAGCTTTATCATTGCTGATCATGTGTTTGAAACCTCCGGCGTTATGTCGGTGATTGCAGCCGGTTTGATCACCCGGAACTATGGCAAACGGGCCATGGCGGATTTTATGACCATCCGCCATCTGGAGCCCTACTGGGAGTTTATGGCGTTTGTAGCGAACAGCTTTATTTTCCTGTTGCTGGGGCTGAGTGAGGACTTCCTGTTCCGGAACATCAACCACCTTCAGGCTTTTTATCCCAGCCTGCTGATTGCCATTGTGGTGGTGTTGCTGGCGAGATTCCTGGTGGTTTATCTGCTGCTTCCGGTGAGCAATCAGATCCCCGTTGGGGATAAAGTGGATGGCAAATCCAAGGCGGTGATGTTCTGGGGTGGCTTGCGGGGGGTGGTGCCGGTGGCACTGATGCTCTCTATTCCGAATTCTATGCCGGAAAAGCGAATGATTATTGAAATGACGCTGGCAGTTATTCTGTTCTCGCTGCTGGTTCAGGGAACCACCATTGGCTGGCTGATGGCAAAGCTGGGGATTAAGAAGCCTGCTTGAGTATTACACCGGTCATTGTGTGAGCTTGGATGCAGCAGCCGTCTTAAGGGCTGCTGTTTGCTATGGGGCGGATGAGAAGGTTCCTTTAAAGCCATGTGACTTTTTCTCCTTCAAGTTGTTGTTCTGAGTCTGTGTGCAATATTTCATCTGGGAAGAAGCCTGTGTTTTCTTCACTGGGCTCTTCCAACTTTACTGGGGGTGGGCTGACGGAGCTTTTTGTGAGTAGACTTCTGGGAAGATGGGGGTCGCTTTGGGATAACTGTCGATCTAACTTATGATGTGAAGTCCTCTTTTTTTCCGTAGTTTTATTCACGGGTTTTTCTGGAATGCTTGGATCACTTCTGGATATTTGTCTGAATAAAAGACTTGAGGAAGCCCTTGGGACAGATGGGGTGTTTATTGGGCTGAGGTCTGGCACTTGGTTTGGTGGCGGGAAGAAGTGAGTGATTGCATCTTGTCGAAAATGAATATAAGTCGGTTGTGTGGGGGCTGATTCGGCTTTTTGCAGTGGTTCTGTTCTAGTTGTTCTAACAGGTGGTTGTGTCATAACCCCACTCCTTTGGGGGGAGCAGCTTTTCGAAACCTGCCGTGTAAAAGTGGGTGGGGTTTTGTAAGTGGTCATGCATTTTTCAACCCTCCTATCAAATGGGCTTAACCACGTGCCCCTTGGAGAAGGGCTGTGGGTGAGGGGCCTTCCTCTGCCAGAAATCTCAATGTTTTTCGATGTGCTACCGCCAGGAATTGGGGTGGGGGGTGTTGGGTGCATGGTTCCTCCTTATGACAGCCCTGCTGACCGTATTGTCAGTAAATAAATTATTACGAAATTGGACTGTTTCCAGTTGAAATAGTTCAGCAGGTAAGTAGCAGCAGGCAGTTTGCAGTCATTGGGTTTGGGTGGGCGCTATAAAGCGTTATAATGGCATGTTTGAATTTCTACCAGTGATTCTGGTGGCTGCAGTTAAGCTCAAGGTTTATTGAGAAAACATCCCCATGACCGTACGTACACGTGTAGCTCCATCCCCCACCGGTGACCCCCATGTGGGCACTGCCTATATTGCGCTTTTTAACCTGGCATTTGCCAAAAGCCAGGGGGGCGAATTTCTCCTTCGTATTGAAGATACAGACCAGACCCGCAGTACCCCGGAGTCCGAACAGCAGATTCTGGACTCTCTGCGCTGGCTTGGGCTGGAGTGGGATGAAGGGCCTGATGTTGGTGGTTCCAGGGGGCCATACCGCCAGAGCGAGCGGCGTGCTGTTTATGAGGAACATGCACAGATACTTCTGGATAAAGGTCATGCTTTCCGTTGTTTCTGCTCCTCTGAGAGGCTGGATGAACTTCGGGCTGAACAGATGGCTAATAAGCAGACCCCGGGGTATGACGGTCATTGTCTGCATCTTTCAGAGGAAGAGGTGCAGAGTCGTTTGAGTGCGGGTGAGCCCCATGTTATCCGGATGAAGGTGCCAGAGGCCGGCATCTGCAAAGTGGAAGATATGCTCCGGGGTACCATCGAAATTGACTGGTCCCAGGTGGATATGCAGGTCCTGGTAAAAGCGGATGGTATGCCTACTTATCACCTGGCGAATGTTGTGGATGATCACCTGATGGAGATCACTCATGTGATCCGCGGCGAGGAATGGATCAACTCGGCGCCCAAGCACCAATTACTTTATGACTACTTTGGCTGGGAAATGCCGGTCCTCTGTCATATGCCCCTGTTGAGAAACCCGGACAAGAGCAAGCTGTCCAAGCGGAAAAACCCGACCAGTATCACCTATTACCGGGATATGGGGTATCTGCCTGAAGCCGTGGTTAACTACCTGGGCCGAATGGGGTGGTCTATGCCCGATGAGCGGGAAAAGTTCAGTCTGGAAGAAATGCTGGCCAGTTTTGATATTAAACGGGTGTCGTTGGGTGGGCCAATCTTCGATCAGGAGAAGCTCTCCTGGCTGAACGCCAGCTGGATTCGAGAGAACCTGACAACGGAAGCATTTGCTGATCGGCTTCACCAGTGGCTGCTGAACAGCGATTACATTATGAAGTTTCTGCCTCTGGCCAAGGAACGGGTTGAGCGAATGAGTGATTTTGCTCCCATGGCGGCGTTTATGTTCTCGGGCATGCTGGATTTGTCGTCTGATGATTTTGCTCACAAAAAGCTGGAGGTAACGGACGTAAAGAAAGTCCTTCAGTTTACTCTCTGGAAACTGGAGCAGCTGAGGCAGTGGGAGCGTGGGTCCATCTTTGGGGAAATCAAGGCGCTGTCAAAAGCCATGGATATTAAGTTGGGTGACTTCAATCATCCGATTTTTGTGGCCATTGCCGGGACACCCAACTCCTGGTCGGTCATGGAGTCTATGGAGATTCTGGGGGCGGATATGACTCGTGCCCGTTTAAGGCATGCTATTGAAGTGCTGGGTGGGGTTTCCAAGAAAGAAGGGAAGAGGTTAGAGAAAGAGTTTAAAACCCTTTCTTGATGCAATGAGATGCTTAAATGCGCTGACTGTATACAGATAGCGTGCAATCACAGGGATGTGAGAGAGGAGGCTTCTGAGAGTCGTTGATGCAGGAAGGCATAATGCCGGGAGCCTTGTTTTTATATAACCATAACGAGCATAAAAAAAGTTTTTCATAAGCGATGCTTGACAGGATGGGGGGGCATCCATATCATTCGCCCTGCGTTTCGGGGGAGGCAAAACAACTTCTTCAAACGATATTGTTCAGCAGGTTAAAGTATTGATCATTAATGCTTTGATGACTTGCGAAGGATATGGGGCTATAGCTCAGCTGGGAGAGCGCAACACTGGCAGTGTTGAGGTCAGCGGTTCGATCCCGCTTAGCTCCACCAAACATCTTTCGATGTTTGCGTCCCCTTCGTCTAGTGGCCTAGGACACCGCCCTTTCACGGCGGTAACAGGGGTTCGAGTCCCCTAGGGGACGCCACTATTTTAAGACCTAAAGAAAGTCTCTAAATTTCTTTCCCTGCGGGAATAGCTCAGTTGGTAGAGCACAACCTTGCCAAGGTTGGGGTCGACCAGTTATTGAGAGTGAGTCTCGTTTCCCGCTCCGGCTTTTAAAAAGTGGCCGTAAAATACTTTTTCTGCGGGAATAGCTCAGTTGGTAGAGCACAACCTTGCCAAGGTTGGGGTCGCGAGTTCGAGTCTCGTTTCCCGCTCCAGATATTTTGCGTGAAACACAGCCTTGCCAAGGTTGGGGTCGTCTCTTTATGTGACAAGGGCGAGTCTCGTTTCTCGCTCCAAATCTAGCTTCATGCATTGGTGTGAAGATGCGAAGGTTTGCGTCCCCTTCGTCTAGTGGCCTAGGACACCGCCCTTTCACGGCGGTAACAGGGGTTCGAGTCCCCTAGGGGACGCCACTCTTTTCAAGACCTCAAGAAAGTCTCTAAATTTCTTTCCCTGCGGGAATAGCTCAGTTGGTAGAGCACAACCTTGCCAAGGTTGGGATCGCCCGGCTATTGAGAGTGAGTCTCGTTTCCTGCTCCGGCTTTTAAGAAGTGGCCGTAAAATACTTTTTCTGCGGGAATAGCTCAGTTGGTAGAGCACAACCTTGCCAAGGTTGAGGTCGTCTCTTTATGTGACAAGAGCGAGCCTCGTTTTCCGCTTCAAATCTAGCTTCATGCATTGGTGTGAAGATGCGAAGGTTTGCGTCCCCTTCGTCTAGTGGCCTAGGACACCGCCCTTTCACGGCGGTAACAGGGGTTCGAGTCCCCTAGGGGACGCCACTCTTTTTAAGACCTCAAGAAAGTCTCTAAATTTCTTTCCCTGCGGGAATAGCTCAGTTGGTAGAGCACAACCTTGCCAAGGTTGGGGTCGCGAGTTCGAGTCTCGTTTCCCGCTCCAAATCTAGCTTCATACATTGGTGTGAAGATGCGAAGGTTTGCGTCCCCTTCGTCTAGTGGCCTAGGACACCGCCCTTTCACGGCGGTAACAGGGGTTCGAGTCCCCTAGGGGACGCCATTTTCTTATAACCGGCTTTATGCCGGTTTTTTTTTGCCTGAAATTCAAGTGCTCCTTGTCTGGAGCGGTCTGGAAAACACAGCTACTTTAATCACTTGATAATCATCATGAGGCTGGTGATGAAGCGGTGTTGGTTGTTCTTTCTCTTATTGGTTGTTTTTCCTGCGCACAGTGCTCTCCCTGAGAGGGTGGTTCTTGTGACCGGTGCGTCATCAGGGATTGGCAGGGCGATTGTTGAGCGTTTTTCTGGGGCGGCAGGGTACCGGGTATACGGAACCACAAGAAAAGCGGTGCCAGGTGTTAAGCCTTCTTCTTATTTTCTGATTCAAATGGATCCAGCTGATACGGAGTCGGTAAAAAAGGCAATAGGGGAAGTAGCTCGCAGGGAGGGAAGGGTTGATCTGCTGGTGAATAATGCCGGGTATATGGTGCTGGGTTCTGTGGAAAGCATTGATATTGATAAGGAGCTGGCTCCCATGTTCAATGTCAATGTTCTGGGTTATCTGAGAACGACTCAGGCGGTTGTGCCTTTTATGCGTAAAGCAGGAGGGGGAACCATTATTAATATCAGTAGTGTTCAGGCCTTTGAGCCTCGGGCGCTCCAGGAAGGTTATTCGGCTACCCGGGCTGCGGTTGAAGCTTTTTCGCTGGGTCAAAACAGCTACCTGAAAGACTATGGGATCAATGTACTGGTTTTTGAGCCGGGAGCCACCCGGAGTAATGTGGTTCATGGGGCCAGAGTAGGTAGTTTAGTGGTTAGCGGGGATCAGGCGGCCAGTCATGTTGCCTCTTTTGTTGAGAAGATGGGGCGGCGTATTGATAGTGGCGAGCCTGCAGAGTCGGTGGCGGAAAAAGTGTTTCTCCTGTCTCGACAAGCCAAGCCGGATTTCAGGACTCAAGCGGGAGAGAAAGAGGTTCAGCGTGCTCGGGCTGTCTATCAGGATCCAACAGGTAATCAACTGGCGGGGTTCCTCAGGGAAAAATACAGGGATTTTGTGTCCGGAGTGATGCGTTAATGTAGGTGTTTATGCGGGTGCTTTTCGGGTTGACAGGAAGGTGGGGAGTCCATAGAATTCTGCCTCGTTCGCGGATGAATTCAACGGTTTACGAACGGTTGAGGGCTTGATCTTTTCAGGAAGGTTGGCATAATTCATCAGCGTTATGTGGGGCTATAGCTCAGCTGGGAGAGCGCAACACTGGCAGTGTTGAGGTCAGCGGTTCGATCCCGCTTAGCTCCACCAAACATCTTTTGATGTTTGCGTCCCCTTCGTCTAGTGGCCTAGGACACCGCCCTTTCACGGCGGTAACAGGGGTTCGAGTCCCCTAGGGGACGCCACTATTTAAGTGGTGTCCAGCTTGAAAAAGCGAATGACTCATTTAATGCGGGAATAGCTCAGTTGGTAGAGCACAACCTTGCCAAGGTTGGGGTCGCGAGTTCGAGTCTCGTTTCCCGCTCCAAACAAAAGAACCAGTCCATAGGGCTGGTTTTTTTTGGTCTGAAGGTTTTGGGAAGCAAAGACAAGGTTGGGGTCGTCTTTCGATCGGACAAGAGCGAGTCCCGTTTCCCGCTCCAAACAAAAGAACCAGTCCATATAGGGCTGGTTCTTTTTGGTCTGAAGGTTTTGGGAAGCAAAGGCAAGGTTGGGGTCGTCTTTCGATCGGACAAGAGCGAGTCCCGTTTCCCGCTCCAAACAAAAGAACCAGTCCATAGGGCTGGTTTTTTTTGTCTGAAGGTTTTGGGAGGCAAAGACAAGGTTGGGGTCGTCTTTCGATCGGACAAGAGCGAGTCCCGTTTCCCGCTCCAAACAAGAAAACCAGTCCATATAGGGCTGGTTTTTTTTGGTCTGAAGGTTTTGGGAAGCAAAGACAAGGCTGGGGTCGTCTTTCGATCGGACAAGAGTGAGTCTCGTTTCCCGCTCCAAACAAAAGAACCAGTCCATAGGGCTGGTTTTTTTTGATCTGGAGCTCAAGCAACCTTAGGTTTCAATTTTCCACTGCTGTATAGCTGAAACATGACTTCAAGGCTGCTGGTGGGGATTTTGCTGCCCTGGTCTGCGCAGCCGAAAGCCTGGTAGCGCTCTATGCAAATTTCCTTCATGGCCTGTGTTGAGACTTTCAGGTATTTTCGTGGGTCAAACTCAGCGGGGTTTTCCTGCAGAAAACGGCGAATGGCTCCAGTGGATGCCAGACGAAGGTCGGTGTCTATATTGACCTTTCGAACCCCGTGACGAATGCCTTCCTGAATCTGTTCCAGTGGGACGCCATAGGTTTCAGGGATGGCTCCTCCATTGTCGTTAATGATTTTCAGCCAGTTCTGGGGTACAGAGGAGGAGCCGTGCATGACCAGGTGAGTGTTGGGGATGCGCTGGTGAATGGCGCGAATCCGGTCAATGGCCAGTATGTCACCGGTGGGTGGACGGGTGAATTTATAGGCGCCGTGACTGGTTCCGCAGGCGATGGCAAGAGCGTCTACCTGGGTCGCTTTGACGAACTCGGCGGCTTCGTCAGGGTCGGTCAGCAGCTGGTCATGGGATAAGGTTCCTTCTGCTCCAACTCCGTCTTCTTCTCCGGCCTGTCCTGTTTCCAGAGAACCGAGGCATCCCAGCTCGCCCTCTACAGAGACGCCACAGGCGTGAGCCATTTCTACGGTCAGGCGGGTGACGTCAACGTTATATTCATAACTGGATGGCGTTTTGCCATCGTCTTTCAGGGATCCGTCCATCATGACTGAAGTGAACCCCAGCTGGATGGAGCGCTGGCAGACGGCAGGGCTGGTGCCATGGTCCTGGTGCATAACCACGGGAATGTGGGGAAACTCTTCTGTAGCGGCCAGAATCAGATGGCGCAGAAAAGGCGCTCCGGCATACTTTCGAGCACCGGCTGAAGCCTGGACGATGACGGGGGAGTTTGTTTCGTCAGCGGCCTCCATGATGGCGCGCATCTGCTCAAGATTGTTTACGTTAAAGGCTGGTATGCCGTAATGGTTTTCGGCGGCGTGGTCCAGCATTTGTCGTAAGCTGATCAGGGCCATTACCTGCTCCGTTCACTGGTTGGAAAGGAGGCTATTATCGCTCTTTACCATTGAACTTTGCAAAACAGTCTTTTTCAGAAATTCACAGGCCGTTTTGGTATGGCAGGCTTTTTTTTGGAGGGAGATGGAAGGGCAGGGTTTCAGCAGAAAGCTGAAACCCTGAAAGGGAGGGTCAGGCTTTATTCTCAGAACCAAATTCGCGAATCTTGGCCATAACGGTTTCCTTGACCGCGTCACGCCCAGGGCCAATGATGTGGCGAGGATCGTACACTTCAGCGTTTTCTGCCAGAACCTTGCGGACCATATCCGTCCAGGAAATCTGGTTTTCAGTGTTGACGTTGATCTTTGCGGTGCCGCGGCTGATGGCGTTCTTGATGTCGTTTTCAGGAATGCCTGTACCACCGTGCAGTACCAGAGGTACGCCGGTCAGCTCTTTAACCTGCTGCATTTCTTCAAAGCCCAGGTTTGGCTCGCCCTTGTAAGGGCCGTGAACGGAGCCCAGGGCTGGAGCAAGGCAGTCGATGCCGGTGCGCTCAACCAGCTCTTTGCACTCCTGAGGATCGGCGTATACGCAGCCATCTGCAATCACATCGTCTTCCTGGCCACCAACAACACCCAGTTCGGCTTCAACAGACACGCCGCGTTCGTGAGCGTAATCAACAACGATCTTGGTGGTTTCAACATTTTGCTCGAAAGGCCCGTGGGAGGCGTCAATCATGACAGAGGTAAAGCCTGCCTCGATGGCTTCCTTGCACTTTTCAACGCTGGAGCCGTGATCCAGGTGAATGGCGACTGGGACGGTGATGTTCATGGAGTCAACCAGTTCACGGATCATTGAGGCAACTACCTTGAAGCCCCCCATGTAGCGAGCAGCGCCTTCAGAGCAGCCGCAAATAACAGGAGACCGGGTCTCTTCTGCTGCAGCCAGAATGGCCTGGGCCCATTCAAGGTTATTGACGTTGAACTGGCCGACGGCGTATTTGCCCTCTTTGGCCTTGTTCAGCATTTCAGTCATTGATACCAGTGCCATGATGATTCCTCGGTCAGTGGTTCAGAGAGTGTAGCTTGTGATAAGGCTGTCTGTCAGGGGGAGTCAGCGTTACAAGCAGCCGGTGCCTGCTTTAAATACTCCTGAGGAGGAGCTGGAACACGGTTGATGAAAACGCTGCAGGTTTTTCCAGACATGCAGTACCTTTGTGGGTGCTAATGATACGGAAAGGGGGTCAGAGGTAAAGGGGTTTTCTATATATAAAGTTGTATGAACAGGCAGTTTTTTAAATGGGTGTTTTTTGTTGGGTTTCGCTGGGTGATTCTGTTTTTTAATGAGTGGTTTTTGGTGTTTGCGTGTGATGTCGTGTTGATGGGTATTGGCTTAAGTTCAGGTTGTTTTGGTTTTTAATGTTTCTGTCGTGGTGTTTTTTTGTTGATGCGGGTGTTTTCTTGTGGTGGGAATAAAACTATTTCCTGAATTACCGTCTTTTTTCAGGATAAGCGATATTGTTTGGTGGTCTGGTTTTTTTTTAGCCGTTCGGTAAGGGCTGTATTGTGATTTTTGTTGTTTGGAAAAGTAGGTGGTGATAAGGATGAAAAAAAATCCGTTGAAAAAAAAGAGCGTAATTTTGTGTGCTCGTGTTTGGTTTTGGTTTTGTTTTTTATTTAAAAATGCAATAAGAAAATTTTGATTTGGATCAGTTTTTTTTAAACTTTTACTGTGTTGTAATTCAGATAAACAAGCTCTGTTGTTTATATAGAGGTCTTTAAAGCTATCTGTTAATGAATAAATATTATACTTGATCCTTGGCTTTGGGGTTTTCAGGCTCCAGAAGCGGAACGGGCGACTTGGCTCATGATGCACTATCTTGAGAGCTGTTGGCATGAATGAAGTGCAGATTAATCGTAATGCAGGATTTTCTGTCAAGGTGCTTTCTTTCATTTGAGTGGTTCCTGAGGGTGAGGTTAAAAGCGGCTTATTTAAAACAGTTCTGAATCGGTTGGGTGTTATTGGCAGGATTTATCGCTATTTAATTCGTAGGGGTGCTGGTTTACTGGCAGTGATGACGCGGGTGGCGCTATGTTTTCAGGCATTATTGCATCTTCTGGTGTAGCCATAGGGGTCAGCTATGTGCTGAAAGAGAGTGATATTACCCTCAGCACAGGTAGGTTGGATGCCCGTGAGGTAGATGCAGAGCTGTATCGGTTTCGGCAGGCCAGAGAGAAAACCGTAGTGCAGTTAGAAGTGATCCGGGACCGGACGGCAGCGCGAATGGGGGCGGAAGAGGCCGCTGTATTTGAAGGCCATATTCTTGTTGCCACCGATGAAGAACTTGAAAGCGAAGTGGTCAGGGCGATATCAGAGCTAAGGCCTGCGGATCAGGCGTTAAGCGCCGTTATTTGTGAGAACATTACAGCGCTGGAAGAACTCGATGACCCTTATCTCCGTGAAAGAGTGGCGGATATAAAAGATGTCGGCAGCCGCATGTTAAGGAACCTGCTCGGCCTTGAAGTGACTTCCCTGAGTGATGTTTCTGAGGGATCCATTCTGATCGCCAATGACCTGACTCCCTCTGACACTTCCCTCATTGATGTTACGCGTGTGAAGGGGGTGATTACCAATCTTGGGGGCCGGACATCTCACTCGGCGATTATGGCCCGGTCTCTGGAGCTTCCTGCCATTGTTGGTTCCCTGGTGGCGACCGAGCGCATTCAAAATGGGGTCAGGTTGGTGCTGGATGCCATTAATAATAAAGTCCTGGTGGATCCTGATGAGGATACCCTTGAGTACTATAAAAAACTCCAGAAGCAGTTGCTTGAAGAAAGGCAGTCGTTATCCCGGCTAAAAGATCTTCCCTGCCAGACGGTTGATGGCAGGGGGTATGAGGTTTGTGCCAATATTGGCACAGCAAAGGATGTTGAAGGGGCGCTGCGCCATGGGGCGGAGGGGATTGGATTATACCGAACAGAATTTCTGTTTATGGATCGTATCCAGATGCCCTGTGAGGAAGAGCAGTTCGAGGCATACCGCAGTGTTGTCCAGGCGGTTAGCAGGCGAACTGTCATTATCCGGACATTGGATATTGGTGGAGATAAAGACCTTTCTTATCTTGAATTACCCCGTGAGAAAAACCCCTTCCTGGGATGGCGGGCTATCCGGATGTGCTTTGATAAACCCTGGATTTTAAAAACACAGCTGCGAGCCATTCTTCGGGCCAGTGCTTATGGTCGGGTAAAAATCATGTTTCCCATGGTGATTTCAGTGGATGAGGTGCGCCGCCTGAGATCAATGGTAAAGGAAGAGCAGGAAGCACTTGCCATAGCAGGAGTCCCCTTTGACCAGGAAATTGAGATTGGGGTTATGGTTGAAACGCCATCGGCAGTACTGATTGCGGATTTGCTGATTGAAGAAGTGGATTTTTTCAGTATTGGCAGCAATGACCTGACTCAATATCTCCTGGCGGTCGACCGCGGTAATAACCGGATCAGTGGGCTTTACGATTACTTTTCTCCCAGTGTTCTTCGAGCGGTTAAAAGAGTGGTTGACTGTGCCCACAATGCCGGGAAATGGGTGGGCATGTGCGGAGAGATGGCGGGAGATGAGTTAGCAGTGATGTTGCTGGCTGGGTTTGGAATAAATGAGCTCAGTATGAGTGCTACTTATATTCCCCGGGTAAAAAAAGTGCTTCGAAAAAACCGGTTTACTGACTTAAAAGCGTTGGCGGGCCTTGCGGTCAATCTTGCGACGGCTGGGGAGGTCAAAGTGCTGCTTGAAGATTATTGTAGACGTCAGTTGTCGAGCTGTTAATGGTGTACTGCTGATGAGCTGAAAAAAGATTTATTGGGTTTAACTGTTTTGACTATCAACTAGAGGATGTAATTATGGCCAGTAACAAGCAGGCTGCTAAAACTGTGAAAAAGGAGGCCGTGGTTCAGGATGTGGATGCTCAGATCAATGCTCTGATCGAGCGGGCAATGGTTGCGCGGGAAAAATTCCTGAAGCTTGACCAGGAAGCCATTGATCGTATTACCAAGGCCATGGCCCTGGCTGGGCTCACAGCTCACATGGATTTGGCGCGAATGGCGGTAGAAGAAACCGGCCGCGGTATCCTTGAAGACAAAGTTACCAAGAATATTTTTGCTACTGAGTATATCTACCACTCTATCAAGTATGACAAGACGGTGGGGGTCATTGAGGACAATGCGGAAGAAGACTTCATGCTGGTTGCGGAGCCAGTAGGTATTGTCTGTGGGGTGACGCCGGTAACAAACCCTACGTCCACCACGATGTTTAAATCCATTATTGCCACAAAGACCCGGAACCCGATTGTCTTTGCCTTCCACCCTTCTGCCCAGAAATGTTCCAGTGAGGCGGCCCGTATTGTCAGGGATGCCGCGGTAGAGGCGGGTGCTCCGGAAGACTGTGTACTGTGGGTTGAGCAGCCTTCCATTGAGGCGACCCAGAAGCTGATGACGCACCCTGAAGTGGCCGTGATTCTGGCTACCGGTGGCTCCGGCATGGTTCGGGCTGCCTACTCTTCCGGTAAGCCTGCTCTGGGCGTGGGATCCGGTAATGTGCCTTGCATTATTGATCAGTCTGCGGATATCAAGCAGGCCTGTAATGATCTGGTGATGTCCAAGAGCTTTGATAATGGCATGATCTGTGCGTCAGAGCAGGCTGCGATCGTTCATGAGGCAGTTTATAAAGATGCAGTGAAAGAGCTGAAAGGGCAGAGTGTCTATTTTACCAGCCCTGAAGAAACTGCGCGTCTTGCTGAGGTTGTCATTATTGATGGTCATGTTAACAGTAAGATTGTCGGTATGAAGCCCTCTGATATTGCTGGCATGGCAGGTATCAAAGTGCCTGAGGAGACTCGAGTACTGGCCTGTGAGATCGAGGGCGTTGGTCCAGAATTTCCTCTCTCCCGTGAAAAACTCTCTCCGGTTCTTGGCATTTTGAAAGCTAAAAATGCGGAGCATGCCATTGAGCTGGCTGACCAGATGCTGAACTTTGGTGGGCTTGGCCACTCTGCGGTTCTGCATGCCCAGGACGATCAGGTGATTGACCAGTTCTCTCTGGCCATGAAAGCGGGGCGGATTATCATTAACTCCCCGAGCACCCATGGTGCCATTGGTGATATCTATAACACCAATATGCCCTCCCTTACTCTGGGTTGCGGCAGTTATGGTGGTAACAGTACAACTTCCAATGTGTCTGCAGTGAACTTGATCAACCTGAAGCGTGTGGCCAAGCGTCGTGTGAATATGCAGTGGTTCAAGCTGCCCCGGAAAATTTACTTTGAGGCTAACTCTCTTCAATATCTGGAGAAGATGCCGGAGATTCATAAGGTCTTTATTGTTACTGATCCGGTGATTGATCAGCTGGGTTATGTGGATAAAATCCGTTATCACTTGAACAAGCGTAAAGTGCCGGTTCAAATCCGGGTATTCAATCAGGTTGAGCCTGATCCAAGCCTGGCTACCATTCGTGCGGGTTCCGAAGATATGGCCAGGTTTGAGCCTGATGCCATTATTGCTCTGGGTGGTGGCTCCGCGATTGATGCTGCAAAAGGCATGTGGTTGTTCTACGAGCAGCCGGATGCGGACTTTGAGGGGATGGCTCAGAAGTTCCTGGATATCCGCAAGCGCGTCTACAAATTCCCCAAGCTGGGTCAAAAGGCTCAAATGATTGCGGTCCCTACCACTTCTGGTACCGGGTCTGAAGTGACCTCCTTTGCGGTAATTACCGACAAGGAGAGGGGGATGAAGTATCCATTGGCTGATTATGAGCTGACCCCGGATGTTGCCATCATTGACCCGAATCTGGTGATGACAGTGCCCAAGAAGGTCGCTGCAGATACCGGCCTGGATGTGCTGACTCATGCCCTGGAAGCCCTTGTTTCAGTTATGGCATCTGACTATACCGATGCTTTGGCAATGAAAGCGATTCAGATGGTATTTGAGTATTTGCCGAAATCCGTTGATGAGGGTGATAAGGTTTCCCGTGAAAAAATGCATAATGCTTCCTGCATCGCAGGTATGGCATTTGCGAATGCTTTCCTGGGGGTTAACCACTCAATGGCCCACAAACTGGGTCATGAAATGCAGATTCCTCATGGTATGGCCAATGCCTTGTTGCTGCCTCACGTCATTGAATACAATGGTTCGGCCAAGCCCAGCAAGGTTACATCCTTCCCTAAATACGACCACTATATTGCTCACGAGAAGTATGCAGAAGCTGCAAAAGCTTTGGGACTTCCCTGTGAAACTGTTGATCAGGGGGTTAAGTCACTGGCCAATGCAGTGCGTGATCTGATGAAGAAAGTGGGGATGCCGTTAAGCCTGAAAGAGATGGGTCACAGCGAAAAGGCGTTTCTTGGTAAAGTGAACATGCTGGCCAATCATGCTTTTGAGGATCAGTGCACCACTGCCAACCCGCGGATGCCTCTGGTTTCTGAACTGGAAGTGCTGCTGAAGAAAGCTTACTACGGCAAATAAGTTCAATTTGTCGTTTAGTTAAGCGTGTGAGTAAAACCGGCAAAGTCCTCTTTGCCGGTTTTTTTATGGCCATGGATGGCCTGTATGCTGGCAACGCATGGAGCGGTTGCCAGTATATATCAGGGATGTATTGTACACGGCAATGCACGACCACATGGATGTGGGAGCTAGAGTGACGCAGGATGCCAAAACCGTGGAGCAATTCCCGGGGTATGGCCATGGATGGCCTGTATGCTGGCAACGCACGACTACAAGGATGTGGGAGTTAGTACCCATAGGGCATAAAAGTAACGCATGGAGCAGTTACCGTGGAGCGGTTGCCAGTATATATCAGGGATGTATTGTATCCCGGCAATGCATAGCTATAGGGAGGCAGAGAGTAGTAAGCAACAAATATAAAAACTACGAAGGGTGTTTAAGGCGAGCTACAAGGCTCAGGGCTTCAGGTTCAAATCTCCTTAAACCATTAAGCATTTAAAGTTCAGGGCGCTATTCTCGCCATCACTGCCGCTTATGTGGGAGTGATGGCGACGCCTTATCCGAACTCAAGGGGGTCAGAACAGTTCATCTGGTGAAAAGTCCTGTTCCGGATCGCTCAGGGAAGGAATTCCCTCTTCACTAAACTGTTGTGGAGCCTGTTCTTTTCGGAAAATCTCGAAAATGGCGTTGGGGTCATCGGGCCTGGCAAGCTTGCCGGTCTCTGGTGAGATCTTCAGTATCACCAGCCCATCGGGTTGTGGGAGTTTGGTTTCAGGTAGCCCCGTCAGAGCAGTCTGCATATATTCCAGCCATATTGGCAGAGCGGCGTTGGCTCCATACTCCCAGCGGCCCAGGGTGGAATAGTCATCCATGCCAACCCATACGCCCGTTAAAACGTCTGGGTTGAAGCCCATAAACCAGGCGTCCTTGCTGTCGTTGGTGGTTCCAGTCTTGCCTCCAATATCCTGTCGCTTGAGAGCTCTTGCCCGGCGTCCGGTGCCTTTCCAGATAACATCATTGAGAATGTCGTTCATGATGTAGTTGACTTGCGGGCTCATGGCCTGTTGAGCTGGATTGACTGTGGTGCTGGTGGTTGTGTTGTTGATAACTTCCGAATACTCAGTATCGGTATCAGTAAGCTCAGTGCTTTTTTCTTCTGAGCCTTGAGTCTGGTGTTGAATGTCAGTTATGCAGGGGGGGCGGCAGACAGTGGCCGGTTCTGCCTGGTAATAAACGTCGTCCAGAGTTTCAACTTTTTCCACGAGGTAGGGGTCTATCCGATACCCGCCGTTGGCAATGACGGCATAACCACTGGCCAGTTCCAGGGGGGTCATTGACACGTTCCCCAGGGCAAGGGAAAGGTTGTTGCTCAGGGCGTTCTCTCTGAAACCCAGTTTTTCCAGATATTGAATGGCGTTGCTGATTCCGGTCTGGCGGAGGACCCGAATAGACACCAGGTTTCTTGAGCGATAGAGGCCTTCCCGAAGACGCATTGGGCCATTGAATTTCATATTGTCGTTGTTTGGACGCCAGCTGTCTTCCAGTCCTTCGTCGGCAAAGACGATGGGGGCATCGTTAATGATGGTGGCTGCGGTCATACCGTTGGCAATGGCGGATGCATAGACAAAAGGCTTGAATGCTGAGCCGGCCTGTCTGACCGCCTGGGTAGCCCTGTTATACATACTGTCATAGAAATTAAAGCCTCCCACCAATGCCAGAATGGAACCGTTTTCCGGGTTGAGGGAAACCAGGGCCGATTGTGCCACAGGCTCCTGAGCCAGTCTCAATCTGCCATCCGGCATCGCCCTGACCCAGATCTGGTCGCCGGGCTTGAGTACGTCCCTGGCTTCTGAGGGTGAACGGCCAAAGCTGTTGACCGTGAGGAACGGCTTGGCCCAGCTCAGATTTTCCCAGGCGATCTCTCCCTGCTGGTTGTTCTGTAGGCCAATCAGCGCTTTCTTTTCTTCAACCTGGGTGACCATGGCTGGAAGGAGAATACCAATGGACTTTGTCCGGTTGAGAACCGACTGCCAGCCTTCGTCCCCAGGGTTTTCAAAGAGGTTGGTTACGGGGCCTCTGTAGCCGTGTCGTTCGCTATAGGCCATCAAACCGTTGGCAATGGCTTGGTTGGCGGTTTGCTGAAGTTTGCTGTCAATGGTTGTGTAGACCTTGAACCCTTCTGTATAGGCCTCTGGTCCAAAGCGCTCCACCATTTCCTGGCGAACCATTTCGGCAATGTAGGGTGCCTGGAGCTCTATTCGGGCACCATGATAACTGGCAGTGACCGGCTGATTGACAGCCTCTTGGTAGGCAGTTTGATCAATGTAGCCGAGATCCTTCATGCGCCCAAGAATCCAGTCCCTGCGGACCATCGCCCGTTCGGGGTCATTGATGGGGTTGTAGCGGGAGGGGGCTTTTGGGAGTCCGGCAATCATGGCCATTTGGGCGAGGGTCAGTTCATTGACTGATTTTCCATAATACACTTGGGCTGCCGCCTCGACGCCATAAGAACGATTACCCAGGTAAATTTTATTGAGATACAGTTCAAAGATTTCATCTTTGGGCAGTTGCTGTTCTATTTGCAATGCGAGTAGGATCTCGTTGAATTTTCTTGAAAAGACCCGTTCATGGCTCAAAAAGAAGTTTTTGGCCACCTGCATGGTAATGGTACTGCCTCCGGACTGGATTCGGCCGGTGGTGACCAGCTGAACGGCGGCACGGATCAGTCCCATGATGTCTACCCCAGGGTGATGATAGAAACGATCATCCTCTGCTGCCATAAAGGCTTTGATCATGTGGGGAGGGGCATCTTCAAAGTGGATGGGGGTCCGACGCTTTTCACCAAACTCTGCAATCAGAAGGTTGTCTCTGGAATAGACCCTCAGAGGGGTCTGAAGTTTGGCGTCCCTGAGAGAGTCAACGGAGGGGAGTGAAGGGCTGAGGTACAGATAAGTGCTGGCGCTGACAAGCAGGGTGCCACTGACTACGGTTAACAGTGACCAGAGTAGGAATTTGAAAAGTGTAACCGATCGTTTCATGTTGTCCGGACATCCAGGTAAGGCAAAGGCCACCGGCTGGTAGTGACTTAAAGTGACTTTGGCAGTGACAATTTTCCGTCCCGGCAGCCGATCGTGACAGGTCATTATACGGTGAAATGACGGTCAGCTGAAAAGGGCTTTTCCTGAGAACTGGTTCACACCTTTTTTAGAGTAAAATTTTCTTTTAAAAACCGGTGTTTAGAGTGTGAATGGATTGAGTCATAATTGCGTAAATGCACAGACTGTTATTTAATTAGGACTATCGGTCTTATAACTATCAGTCTTATAACTATTAACCAGGGATTGCACCAGTGTTGGGGTTGCTTAAGAGCAAATCAAGTTCAATTTTGGGGGTTGATATCAGCTCGACTTCTGTCAAGGTCCTGGAGTTAGGCCGCAGCGGAGGGCGATACAGGGTTGAAGCCTATGGCGTCGAGCCCCTGCCTGTGGGGGCAGTTGTTGAGAATAACATTCACGAGCCTGAGGTTATCGGCGAAGCCGTCTCCAGGGCTTTGTCCCGCTCCCGTTCCAGTTTGAAAAATGCCGCAGTCGCCGTATCAGGCGCCGCAGTGATTACCAAAACCATCGAAATGGATGCTTCTCTCAGTGAAGATGAGATGGAGACCCAGATTGCTGTTGAGGCGGATCAGTACATCCCTTACGCCCTGGACGAAGTGGCCATTGACTTTGAAGTCCAGGGGCTGAATGAGAAAAACCCTGAACGGGTTGAGGTGCTGCTGGCAGCCTGTCGAAGGGATAACGTCGAAATGCGTGAAGAGGCCCTTGGGCTCGGTGGAGTGAAAACCAAAATCGTCGACGTTGAGGCCTTCGCCATGGAGCGGGCCTGCGAGCTGATTGAAGATCAACTGGATCTCCCTGACGAAGACCCGGTTGTCGCTGTGGTGGATTTTGGGGCAACTACCACCACCCTGAATGTGATCAGCCGGGGGAAAACGGTTTATACCCGTGAACAGTTGTTTGGTGGAAAGCAGCTTACAGACGAGATCCAGCGCCGTTACGGCTTGTCCCCTGAAGAAGCAGAAAGGGCCAAGTGTAAAGGTGGGCTGCCGGACGACTATGAGCCGGAAGTGCTCCAACCCTTCCGGGAAACTGTTGTTCAACAGATATCCCGCTCGCTTCAGTTTTTCTACTCATCCAGTCAGTACAATGACATAGATGCCATTGCCCTGGCGGGTGGTTCCGCTTCTATATCAGGGCTGGTTGAAATGATTCAGGATAAGCTGGGTACGCCGGCAAGGCTTGCCAACCCTTTCGCCAGAATGTCTCTGGCTGGCAAAGTGGATGCGGCCAGCCTGACCAGCCAGGCGCCGTCACTAATGATTGCCTGCGGGCTTGCCATGAGGAGTTTTGACTGATGGCAAGAATAAACCTTTTACCCTGGCGGGAGCAGCTCAGAGAGGAGCGTAAAAAACGCTTTGCGGCAGCCTGGGTGGTGACGATTCTGGTGGCGGTTGGCCTGATCTTTATTGGAGACCTCTACATAAGTAACGGCATCAGCTATCAGCAGAGCCGGAACCAGTACCTTCAGAACGAGATTAACCTGCTGAACAAGCGCATTACTGAAATCAAAGACTTGAAAGCCAAAAAGGAAGAGCTGCTGGAGAGGATGGAGGTTATCCAGAATCTGCAGGGCAACCGGCCAGTGATTGTCAGGGTGTTTGATCAGGTGGCCCGGGTAGTTCCGGAAGGGGTTTACTTCAAGGAACTGGTGCTCAGCGGTGACCGTTTAACCCTGGTGGGTGTTGCTGAATCCAACAACCGTATCTCAGCCCTGATGCGGAACTTCAACAGTTCTGAGTGGTTTGCAGATCCTAACCTGACTGCCGTGAGAAAGATTTCTGAGAATAGCGAACGCTGGAATGAGTTTGATTTGACGGTGAAGCAGGTCAATCCCGGTCAGGATGAGGGGGAATCATGAGCCTTGCGGATTCATTGCAAAAGTTGAATGAGATCGATATTAATGATCTTGATCTTGAAAATATTGGTGCCTGGCCCATTGCTGTCCGAGTCATTGCCTGTGTTTTGACCATGGCCATTGTCCTGGGGCTGGGTTATCAGCTTCACCTGACTGGACTGCAGTCTCGATATGAGACCGCAGTCAGTAGCGAAAAGGACCTTAAAGAGCAGTATCGTATCAAAGCCTTCCAGGCCGCCAATCTCAGTGCATACCGGGATCAGATGACGGAAATGGAGGACTCATTTGGCGCCCTGGTCCGGCAATTGCCCAGTGATACAGAAGTTCCCGGTTTGCTGGAAGACATAACCTTTACGGGGCGTGGCTCCGGGCTGCAGATCGAAGAGATCAAGCTGCAGAATGAGAAGGTGACGGAGTTTTATATTGAGTTACCCATCAGTATTTCCGTTCGGGGGACTTATCACGACCTGGGCAATTTTGTCAGTGGGGTTGCCAGCCTGTCCCGGATTGTAACGCTCCATGACTTTGATATCAGGCCAGGCAGGGATGGAGAGTTGACCATGAGTATCCTGGCCAAAACCTATCGATACAATGATAAAGGGGGTAACTGATGGTACTCATTCAGCCCTCTCTTCGCGCTCAATCAAGGTATAAGCGCTTAATAAGTCACTCTTTCTTTAGTTTTGTGATGGCTGCCCTGTTGTTGCTGGCCGGTTGTTCTGGTGGCTCGAGCAGTGGCTATCAGGATATTGACCAATATATGGCGGACATGAGAGCCAGGCCAACGGGGAATATCGAGCCGTTACCTCAATTTCAGCCTTATGAAGCCTTTACTTATGGGGCATCAGCCAAGCGAAGCCCATTCCGGCAGCCCGTAAAAGTCAGCCTGACCCAGGAGCAGGTCAACAGCAATGTTAAGCCGGATCCAAACCGGGTGAAGCAATACTTGGAACAGTTTGAAATTGATTCCTTTTTTCTTGTGGGGTCCATCAGCAATGATGAAGGCCTCTGGGGGCTGGTACGCGGAAAGGATGGGGTTCACCGGGTCAGGGTAGGGGATTACCTGGGGCGTAACCATGGCCGCATCACCTATATCGATGATGAAGAGATGAGGCTGATAGAGATCGTTCCCGCGGGGCCAAAATTCTGGATTGAAAGACCAAGGGTGCTCAGGCTGAACACGGCCAGGCCATGATTTTTTGTCGTTTTTGATCGCTGTATTTTCTGTATCAAATGTCTGTAGTGAAAGAAGCGCATTTTGCGTCACCCCCCGTGCATGATCAGCGGGGGAGGCCTTTTTTCGCTGGAAAACAGTTTTTTGCCAAGGGGGGATTGCCCATGGCTGTTGTTTTATTATTGCGCTTATTGGGGGAGAAATGGGTATGACTGGGTATGAGTTGAGACTGACTGATGTGTCTGGCTGGATTATTCGCGAGTGATGCCGATGATAACAACAATTCTAATTCTTAAATGGGTAAATTAGATGGATAACAGGCCCGTGTTGCAGGCGAACGCAGTTCGAGTGCTGCTGTATGCGGTGTTAGCTCTGCTACCGCTCTCGGCTTGGGGGATTACCCTCAAGAAAATGGACGTTTCAGGTCTACCTGGTGATATGGTTGAGCTGCGCCTGACGTTTGATGGGCCTGCGCCCATCGCCAATGGCTACAGTATTGAGAAACCACCCAGAATTTCCATTGACCTTCCGTACACCCGCAGTGAACTGCCCAAGTACAACGAGGTGGGGTTCAATAATGCCAAAAGCGTCACCGTTCTGGAGGCTGGGGATCGAACCAGGCTGGTGATTAACCTGAGGGAATCTACCCGCTTTACCAGTAAGGCAGAGGGCAGGGTTCTTCATGTTTATCTGGGGGATGGGGCCAGGCCTGATCCTTCCCTGAGTGAGAACGTTTCAGTGAACGGTGCTCCGGTTGCACCGGGCGTGAATACCGGCATATCGGACATTGATTTCCAGCGGGGTGAAGATGGCGAAGGCAAGGTCATTATTACCCTGGCAGATGCCAAAATTCCCATGGATATGAACGAGCAGGCTGGGCGTATCCGCCTTGAGTTCCAGGGAGATGTTTTGCCCGGACGGCTCCGTAACCGGCTGGACGTTGTTGACTTTGCTACACCGGTCAAGTTTATCGATGCCAGTGTTGAGGACGGTAACAGTATCATTATTATCGAGCCAAAGGGTGAGTTTGAATACCTTGCTTACCAGACCGATAATCTTCTGACCGTGAGTGTCAAGGCGCCCTCCAATAAGGATCTTGGCAGAAGGAAAACCGGGCTGTCCTACAAAGGGGATAAGCTCTCCCTTAACTTCCAGGACATTGAAGTCCGGGCAGTGCTTCAGCTGATTGCGGATTTCACCGACCTTAATCTGGTGGCCTCGGATACGGTTGGGGGTAATGTCACCCTGCGTTTACAGAATGTCCCATGGGATCAGGCTCTGGATATTGTGCTCAAGGCCAAGGGGTTGGATAAGCGTCTTGAAGGTAATGTGCTGACGGTGGCTCCTGCGGAAGAAATCGCTGCCCGTGAGCGCCAGCAGCTGGAGAATGAAAAGCAAATCCGTGAGCTGGCACCCGTTTATACCGACCTGATCCAGATCAACTATGCCGATGCCGGTGAAATTGCCGAAGTGTTGCAGGGGAAGGCCGATGAGACCCTGCTCACTGAGAGAGGTTCGGTTCAAGTAGTATCCCGGACGAACAGTCTGCTGATCAAAGATACCCAGGCCAAGCTGGATGAACTGCGGGCGTTAATTGAGCAGTTGGATATTCCGGTTCGTCAGGTAATGATTGAGGCCAGAATTGTCACTCTGAGCTCGAACTTCAAGGAAGAGCTAGGGGTTAAGTGGAGTGGTAAGACAAAGTTTGCGGAGAATGGCCGTGAACTGGATATTGGTGGTGGCCAGGATGGGGATGTCTTTACCGATCTCAGTGTCTCCGGCACAGGCTCAAGTGCTCTTGCTATCGGTTTCTCTACAGGCAGCGGTACTATTTTGAATCTTGAGTTGTCTGCCCTGCTGAGTGATGGTGGTGGTGAGGTGGTTTCCCAGCCCAAGGTTATTACTGCGGATAAGACCAAGGCGGTGATCAAGTCGGGTAAAGAAATACCTTATGAGGAAAAAACCTCCAGTGGTGCCACCTCGGTTGCTTTCAAGGACGCTGTTCTCGGTCTTGAGGTAACCCCTCAGATTACGCCTGACGGTAGGGTCATCATGGATATTAAGGTGAATAATGATGATACCACCGACAATACCAATACCAATGTTCCGATCATTTCCACCAATGAGATAACCACTCAGGTGTTGGTTGAGGATGGTCAGACTGTTGTATTGGGTGGTGTCTTCAAACAGACCAAGAAGCAAGGGATCACCAAGGTACCCCTTCTTGGCGATATTCCTTATGTGGGCGCTCTTTTCCGGCAGCGGACCGAAAGTGATGATAAGGAAGAGTTGCTGGTCTTCATTACTCCCAGGATTGTCAATGAAGGGGTAGCCTTGCGCTAATCCTTTTCTGTCAACCTTCCCACTCTAACCCTCTCCCTGGGAGAGGGTTTTTTCGTTCTCCAGCCTTTCCCCCTCTGTCTGATTTAATGTTGTTAACCCCCTCTTCTTCTGGGAGAACCGGGGTAAGGGGAAAAAAATGTCAGCGATTATTGTCATTAACAGCGGCTATGCGCTACGCTCGGCTCACACGGGCAGGAAGTCGGGCTGGCAAAAAGAATGCCGTTGAACAATATCTATCTGATAGGGCCCATGGGGGCTGGAAAAAGTACCATTGGTCGTCTGCTGGCAAAGGAACTGGCGAGATCGTTTTTCGATTCTGACCATGTGATTGAAGAACGCAGTGGTGCGGATATCCCCTGGATTTTTGATGTCGAGGGTGAGCAGGGGTTCCGAAACCGGGAAAGCCAGGTCATTGAAGAACTCTGCAGTAAGAGTGATATTGTTATGGCTACGGGGGGAGGTGCTGTGGGTCGCCCTGGAAACCGCAGGCATCTGAATAAAAACGGGTTTGTGGTCTATTTACAGGCATCCGTGGCGGCGCAGCTGCAAAGAACCGAGAAAGATAAAAAAAGGCCGTTGCTGCAAAGGCCCGACCGGGAAGCGGTGCTTACGGATCTTTTGAAGAAGAGAGACCCGCTTTATCGTTCTATTGCTGACCTGACTCTGGATACGGAAGCCCTTTCCCCCCGGGAAGTGATCCGAACCATCATTGAATCTGTTGAAGCGGGTAATGGCCTGGAGCAGCAAGGCTCCTGAAAAAGGGATTTGTAAGAAAAAGGCCTGTCAGTACTAAAAGAGGTTTGTAAATGCTGGAACTCAAGGTTGATTTGGGCGATCGTACTTATCCTATTTTTATTGGTCCGCAGCTGTTATCTGACCCGGATTGCCTCCATCCTTACATTAAAGGTCGCCAGGTTGTGTTGGTGTCCAATGAGACGGTAGCTCCCCTTTATCTCCAGATGCTTGAGCGGACCCTCAGCAGCTGCGGCCGTATAGACGACTGCATAAATGTCATTTTGCCGGATGGTGAGCAGTATAAGAATCTTGAGGTGCTCAACCGGATTTTTGATGGGCTTCTGCAGGCCCGCCACACTCGAAAGACGACGTTGATTGCCCTGGGTGGCGGCGTTGTCGGTGATATGACCGGGTTTGCTGCTGCCTGCTACCAGCGTGGAGTCGATTTCATTCAGGTTCCCACCACACTGCTTTCCCAAGTGGACTCCTCAGTAGGGGGAAAAACCGGAGTCAATCACCCACTGGGTAAAAATATGATCGGCGCCTTTTATCAGCCAAATGTGGTTGTGGTTGATACTGATACGCTGTCTACGCTTCCTGACCGGGAGTTGTCTGCCGGACTGGCCGAGGTGATCAAGTACGGACTGATCTGTGATCGCCCTTTTTACGATTGGCTCAAGGTCAATATGGACCGGCTGATGAGTCGTGATCCAGAGGCCCTGTCATACGCAATCCTTCACTCCTGCCAGAATAAGGCCAGAGTCGTAGAGGCGGATGAGAAGGAATCCGGATTGAGAGCCATTCTTAATCTGGGGCACACCTTTGGTCATGCCATAGAAACCCACATGGGTTATGGTGACTGGCTGCATGGAGAGGCTGTGGCGGCGGGCATCGTCATGGCTGCTGACCTGTCTTGTCGCCTGGGTTATATCAGTGAAGCAGAGGTGAATGAGATTATCAGCCTGCTGGAAAGAGCGAGGCTTCCCGTATCACCTCCCGGGGATATGACGCCAGAGCGCTTTCTTGAGCTGATGTCGGTGGACAAAAAAGTAATGGATGGCCAATTGCGGCTGGTGTTACTGGAATCTGTAGGCAAGGCGGTGATTGACGATGGTTTTGATCACGGCCAGCTGAAGGCCTGTCTTCAGAGTTATCATGGCGTTTGACTGCCTGGGTGCCGGGAGCTTTCCCCGGTACTGTTCTCTTCTGTTTACTGCTCTCCAGGAATCTGACCTGAGTCCAGCAGGGATCTGACTCCTTTTTGATTTTTCAGACTTTTTCCTTTCGGTTTCTACTTGGGTTGATAAGGGTCATTTGTGATTGCATAGGTGGGCGTGTAAAATGGCGAGCCGTTTTGCCTGTCGAGGGCGTGAGAAGCAGATAAAAGATCCTGGTGACGCTGCTGATTCCTTGAGAACAAACATGAGAAGAGCACGACAGGTGGATACTGGCGGGTAAGCCGGTAAACAAAGAGGGTGAAACCCCGAGCCGGAGAATGATGAAGATAAGTTTGGCTCAACAGGCAGAGCTTGAAGTAGAACCGTCCCGGTTAAGTCATGAAGTTCTGCCGCCTGAATGTCTCAATAGAGAGCTGCCTGACAGAGCAGCAAAGCCTGCCAGAACGTTCCATCCTTCATGAGTGAAGGCTGTCCATGAACGCCGTGGCCATGAAAGTCGGGATGACTGCGGGCGAGCCAGAAGAATAATCGGTTGATGAGAGAGTGCCTATGAAAGCAGGTCTGTATAATCCTGGGGAGTTTCGGGATAACTGTGGTTTCGGGCTGATTGCCCAGATGGAAGGCCGAAAAAGTCATCACCTTCTGCAGACAGCCATTGAAGCCCTTACCTGTATGACCCATCGTGGCGGTATTGCTGCCGATGGCAAAACCGGTGATGGATGTGGACTGTTGATCCAGAAACCGGATACGTTTTTCCGGACTGTGGTCAAAGAGCAGCTGCGGTGTGAGCTACCTGCCCAATATGCTGTGGGTATGATTTTTCTGAACAATGACGATGCTCAGGCCTCCAAAGCCAGAACCACCCTGGAAAAGGAACTGGAAAAACAGCAGTTGCAGGTGATTGGCTGGCGGGAGGTTCCCGTCAACAGTGACTGCCTGGGGCCTATTGCCCGGGATCAGCTACCCGGTATTGAGCAGGTATTCATTGGTGCCCAGGGGCAGCTTGAGGATAAAGAGTTTGCAGCCCGCCTTTATATGGCCCGCCGATACACCAATATGGTGATGGCTGAGGATAAAGAGTTTTATATCTGCTCCCTGTCTTCAGAGGTCATTACCTACAAAGGGCTGATGATGCCGGTGGACCTGCCATCCTTCTACACGGATCTCGGGGATTCCCGGTTTGAAACGGCTATCTGTGTCTTTCATCAGCGTTTTTCCACCAACACCATGCCGCGCTGGCAGCTGGCCCAGCCTTTCCGCATGCTGGCTCATAACGGTGAGATCAATACCATCACTGGAAACCGGAACTGGGCTGAGGCCCGTCGACAGAAGTTCCAGTCACCCCTGCTGCCGACTCTGGATGATATTTCACCCCTGGTCAACCGAACCGGTTCCGACTCCTCCAGCCTGGATAATATGCTGGAAGTACTGGTGACTGGCGGTGTGGATCTTTACCGTGCCATCCGCATGCTGATTCCACCGGCCTGGCAGAATGTCGATACCATGGACCCGGACCTTCGGGCGTTTTATGAATACAGTTCCATGCATATGGAGCCCTGGGATGGGCCGGCAGGTCTGGTGATCAGCGATGGTCGCAATGCCGTCTGTGCCCTGGATAGAAATGGCCTCCGGCCGTCACGTTGGGTGATCACTAAAAATGGCTACCTGACTGTGGCCTCTGAAGTGGGGGTTCATGGTTATAAGCCGGAAGATGTGGTGGCCAAGGGACGGGTGGGGCCCGGCGAAGTACTGGCCATTGATACCCAAACCGGTGAGCTGCATCAGGCCCACGATATCGACAATAAGCTCAAGAGTAGCCAGCCTTACAAAAAGTGGCTGAAGAAGAACGCATACCGTATCCGCTCTCATTTCAATGAGGATCAGCACAAGGTTGATACCTTCACTGAGGAGCAGCTTAAGGCATTTCAGAAGATGTTCATGGTCAGTTTTGAAGAGCGTGACCAGGTCATCCGGCCACTGGTTGAAGCTGGCCAGGAAGCCGTGGGTTCGATGGGGGATGATACCCCCATGGCGGTTCTGTCTGGCAGGACCCGTTCGATCTACGATTATTTCAGGCAGCAGTTTGCCCAGGTGACCAATCCGCCCATTGACCCGCTTCGGGAGGCGATTGTCATGTCCCTGGAAACCTGTCTGGGTCGTGAACTGAATGTATTTGAGGAAACGCCTGAGCACGCTGCCCGGGTTATTCTGAAGTCTCCGATACTGTCCACCACGAAGTTTCTGGACCTGATGAGTGTGCGCCACCAGCATAAGTCATTTGAGTCACACACGATTAACCTGACCTATGAACCACCGGTGGGGCTGGAGCAGGCCATCAATGATATCTGTGACCAGGCTGAGCAGGCGGTTCAGTCAGGAAAGGTGTTGATCTGCCTTTCAGACCGACACATAGACCAGGGACTGCTGCCGGTTCCGGCGGCCATGGCGACGGGTGCCGTTCATCACCGGTTGATTGGCAAAGGCCTTCGTTCCGAGTCGAATCTCATTGTTGAGACGGCCTCAGCCAGAGATTCACACCAGTTTGCGGTTCTCATTGGCTTTGGTGCCACTGCGGTGTACCCCTATCTTGCCTACGAAATCATTAATGACCAGATCCGCTCTGGTGAGGTGCTGGCTGACCCTCTGGATGCTTATAAATCTTACCGGAAGGGGATTGGCAAAGGGTTGATGAAAATCCTGTCCAAAATGGGGATTTCAACCATCGCTTCTTATCGGGGGGCTCAACTGTTTGAAGCCATCGGGCTGTCATCGGAGGTGGTGGATCTTTGTTTCCGTGGTGTTCAGAGCCGCATTGAAGGTGCCCGTTTTGAAGACTTGCAGAATGAGCAGGCTCTGGTGGCGGAAACTGCCTGGAAAGCCCGAAAGCCAATTCAGCAGGGTGGCTTGTTGAAATACGTCCATGACAGTGAATATCACGCCTTTAATCCCGACGTAGTGCAGCAGCTGCAGGTGGCGGTTAAAACCGGTGATTATCAGGAATACCGGAAATATTCCGAACTGGTCAATCAGCGTCCGGTAGCCACTTTGAGGGACCTGTTTGGCCTGAAACTGGCCGGGCAGGCGATGGCTGTGGAAGAGGTGGAACCGGTGGCTGATATTGTCCGTCGGTTTGACTCGGCGGCAATGAGTCTGGGGGCTCTCTCCCCTGAGGCCCATGAAGCCTTGGCAGAAGCCATGAACCGTCTGGGAGGTCGTTCCAACTCCGGTGAAGGGGGTGAGGATGAGGCTCGCTATGGCACCAACCGGGTTTCCAAGATCAAGCAGATCGCTTCCGGACGCTTTGGAGTGACCCCTCACTATCTGGTCAATGCCGAAGTATTGCAGATTAAAGTGGCCCAGGGAGCCAAGCCGGGAGAGGGTGGCCAGTTGCCGGGAGGCAAGGTGAACGAACTGATCGCCCGGCTCCGTTATTCCGTGCCCGGTGTGACTCTGATATCACCACCGCCCCACCACGATATTTACTCCATTGAGGATCTGGCACAGCTGATTTATGACCTTAAACAGGTCAACCCCGAAGCCCTGGTATCCGTGAAGCTGGTGTCTGAGCCGGGTGTTGGTACGATTGCTGCCGGTGTTGCCAAGGCTTATGCGGATTTGATCACTATTTCGGGTTATGACGGTGGTACAGCGGCCAGTCCATTGACGTCCATTCGTTATGCCGGCTCCCCGTGGGAGTTGGGTCTCAGTGAAGCGCATCAGACGCTGCGTGGGAATGATCTGCGGGGCAAAGTGCGGCTGCAGACCGATGGTGGTCTCAAGACCGGGCTGGATGTGGTCAAAGCCGCTATTCTGGGGGCTGAAAGTTTTGGTTTCGGTACCACACCGATGGTGGCCATGGGCTGTAAATACCTGCGAATCTGTCATCTTAATAACTGCGCCACCGGTGTAGCTACCCAGGATCAACAATTGCGAGAAGAGCATTTCAAGGGTGATGTGGAGATGGTTATGAACTTCTTCACCTTTGTGGCCGAAGAGGTTCGTGAGTGGTTGGGCAGGTTGGGAGTCAGAACACTAGAGGAAGTTATAGGTCGTACGGAACTGCTTGAGCGGTTGCCTGGCTATACCGAAAAGCAGCAGAACCTTGATCTTTCCCCCATTCTGGGAACGGATCTGGTGGCTGCAGACAAACCCAGTACTTGCCAGGTGGATCGTAATCCCCCGTACGATCAGGGTGAGCTGGCTGAAGAGATGGTTCGCCAGACGCTTAGTGTGATCGACAGTGGCCAGGGAGGAGAATTCTCTTTCAAAGTGGGTAATTGTGACCGATCTATTGGAGCCCGGTTGTCGGGAGAAATTGCCAGGCGCCATGGCAACCAGGGAATGGCGGATCAGCCACTGAAGCTGAAGCTGACCGGTTCTGCGGGGCAGAGTTTCGGTGTCTGGAATGCCGGTGGTCTGGAAATGAGGCTTGAGGGGGATGCCAACGACTATGTGGGCAAAGGCATGACCGGTGGCAAGCTGGTGATTCGTCCACCCCGTGGCAGCAGCTTCATAACCCACGAAACGGCTATTATAGGGAATACCTGCCTGTATGGTGCAACCGGAGGCACCTTGTATGCTGCTGGCCGTGCAGGTGAACGACTTGGGGTTCGTAACTCTGGTGCGACTGCTGTCGTTGAAGGTACAGGTGATCACTGCTGTGAGTACATGACCGGCGGTATGGTTGCCGTGCTTGGCTGGGCTGGGCATAACTTCGGTGCTGGTATGACCGGTGGTTTTGCCTATGTACTGGATATGGAGAGAAGCTTTGTGGATCGCTATAACCACGAGCTGGTGGATATCCACAGGATCGATACCGAAGACATGGAGGCCTATCAATCGCATCTGCTGAGTGTTCTTGAAGAGTATGTTCAGGAAACTGGCAGCGCCTGGGGACAGGAGTTGATTGATGAGTTCTATGATTACAGTGGCCGCTTCTGGCTGGTAAAACCAAAAGCGGCTGGCCTCGATACCCTTCTGGCTAATACCCGGGGCCGCCCCGAATAGCTTTTCTGTAAAAGCGTGGGACGGCGGCACCGGTCACCGGTGCCTGTTGGCAAGAGGGAAGGTATTGACGATAACAACAGCTTTGTGAGGTCAGCGAAATGTCACAACCCAATTTGAAAAGCAGCCTGAAAAAGCCGCTGCCGGGTGATAACAGAGCCCGATTGAACAACCATTTTCAATTTGTGGAAGTCGGACGGCAGGATCCCGACAAGAAAAACCTGCGCCTTAGAAAAACCGAATTTGTTGAGATTTATCAGCCTTTCAACGAAAAACAGGTCAAGAGTCAGGCACACCGCTGCCTGGCCTGTGGTAACCCTTATTGTGAGTGGAAGTGCCCTGTTCACAACTATATTCCGGACTGGTTGAAGCTGGTGTCGGAAGGTCATCTGTTTGAGGCGGCGGAGCTGTCTCACCAGACCAACACTCTGCCAGAAGTCTGTGGTCGTGTGTGTCCGCAGGATCGTCTTTGCGAAGGTGCCTGTACCCTGAACGACGGATTCGGTGCGGTTACCATTGGCTCAACAGAGAAATACATTACGGATACCGCGTTGGCGCTGGGCTGGCGACCTGATATGTCCGAGGTGGTGTGGACGGATAAAAAAGTCGCGGTGATCGGGGCGGGGCCTGCGGGGCTCGGCTGTGCGGATGTTCTGATCCGAAACGGCGTTACCCCGGTGGTGTTTGATAAAAATCCGGAAATTGGTGGGCTTCTGACGTTTGGTATTCCTGAATTCAAGCTGGAAAAACAGGTGATGAGCCGTCGTCGTGAAGTGTTCACTGAAATGGGGATCGAATTTCAGCTGAACACCGAAGTGGGCAAAGATGTCACCATAGAGCAGCTGCTTGAAGAGTACGATGCGGTCTTTATGGGTATGGGAACCTATACCTATATGAAAGGCGGCTTCCCGGGAGAGAATCTTGAAGGGGTGTATGATGCCCTTCCTTACCTGATTTCCAGCGTCAATCGTAACCTGGGTTTTGAAACGTCCCTGGAAGAGTTTATTGACCTGAAAGGAAAGCGGGTGGTAGTGCTTGGTGGTGGTGATACCGCTATGGATTGTAACCGGACTGCGATCCGTCAGGGTGCAAAATCCGTTGCCTGTGCCTACCGGCGGGATGAAGAGAATATGCCGGGCTCCCGTCGTGAGGTGGCCAACGCACGTCAGGAAGGTGTACAGTTCCTGTTTAATCGCCAGCCCGTTGAAATTGTGGGTGATGGCCAGGTGGAAGGCATCAGGGTTGTCACCACAGAGCTGGGTGAGCCGGATGAGCAGGGGCGTCGTCGTCCAAGGCCGGTTGAGGGCAGTGAAGAGGTGCTTGACGCCGATGTGGTGCTGGTAGCCTTTGGTTTCCGGCCCAGCCCGGCTGACTGGTTTGAAGACCATGATATTCAGATTGATGAAGGCGGCCGGGTTGTAGCCCCGGAACAGGCACGCTTCAAGTTTCAGACCACAAACCCGAAAGTGTTTGCCGGTGGTGATATGGTACGGGGCTCTGACCTGGTGGTTACTGCGATCTGGGAAGGTCGCCAGGCTGCCGAAGGCATTCTTGATTATCTGGACGTGTAAACCCGGCTATGCTGACACAGGTCAGTCTCATGGATTCCCTGAGCTGGCCTTAAGTTGTATTGAGACATTTTATGACCGAACTAAAGAATGACCGTTTCCTGCGTGCTTTGATGCGGGAGCCTGTTGATGTCACTCCAGTGTGGATGATGAGGCAGGCAGGGCGTTACCTGCCCGAGTACCGCGAGACCCGGGCCCGGGCAGGGGATTTTATGGCGTTATGCCAGAACCCTGAACTGGCCTGTGAGGTCACTCTCCAGCCCCTGGAACGATTCCCGCTGGATGCGGCCATTCTGTTTTCGGATATTCTGACGATTCCTGATGCCATGGGACTAGGTCTTTATTTTGAGGCCGGAGAAGGCCCCAAGTTCAGAAAACCGGTTCGCTCTGCTGCGGATGTTGAGGCGTTGTCTGTTCCGGACCCGGAAAAAGACCTGGGTTATGTAATGGACGCGGTGAGAACCATACGGCGGGAGTTGAACGGTCGGGTGCCTCTGATTGGTTTCTCAGGAAGTCCCTGGACGCTGGCCACCTATATGATCGAGGGTGGCAGCAGTAAAGACTTTCGTCGGATCAAGGCGATGCTGTTTGATCAACCTGAGATGCTGAATCAGGTGCTGGAGGTGCTGGCCAGTTCGGTCACAAAGTACCTTAATGCCCAGATTGCTGCGGGGGCTCAGGCGGTTCAGATTTTTGATACCTGGGGGGGCGTATTGAGTCCGGAAAATTATCGGGACTTTTCCCTGAAATACATGGCGAAGATCGTTGCAGGGCTGACCCGTGAACAGGGGGGCAGAAAGGTGCCGGTCATTCTGTTTACTAAAAACGGTGGCCAGTGGCTGGAGTCCATGGCCGATGCCGGGGCCGATGCCCTGGGTCTGGACTGGACTACGGACCTGGGTGAAGCCCGCACGAGAGTGGGGAGTCGCGTGGCGCTTCAGGGTAATATGGATCCATCAACCCTCTATGCTTCACCGGAGCGGATACGTCAGGAAGTGGCAACCATTCTATCAAAATATGGCACGGGCACGGGGCATGTCTTTAACCTGGGTCATGGGATTCATCAGTTTGTTGAGCCTGACCGGGCGGCCGCTTTTGTTGATGCAGTGCATGAATTGTCTGCAGGGTATCATCAGTAATTCATGGGCAATTGACTGGGGGAGGGTTTAAGGCTCGACCTCCAGTGTGTGGTTTTTTTTCATTTTCTTCTCCAGGGCCTTGGTGAGCGCTCTCTGAAGGGTAAAGCGTGTCACCGGTTTGGTCAGGACCGAACTTATGTCCAGTTTACTGGTCTGATACTTGCCGGGAGGGTTGGTCACCCCGGTCAGGATAATGATCGCTGGCTGTTGTTCAATTTCGTCATCGGCGTTGATTCTTTCTGCCACCTGAAGTCCTTTCAGGCCCGGCATATGGTGATCCAGGATAATCGCATCAAACGCTCTTTCCAGATAGGCTTCACTTCTGACCTTGGCCAATGCTTCCAGGCCGTCTTCGGCTTCAATCACCTGAATACCCAGTAACTGGCACTGTTGCCTGAGAACTTTACGACAGGTGGCGTTATCGTCAGCAATCAGAACGCGGACATCGTCCTGATATTTTTTGGTGGATGACGTTTTTGCAGGGGGCGAGGCCTTGCTCGGACTGGCATGAGGTAAGCTGAACCACAGGGTCTTTTTAGTGCCTTCTTCTGTGATGTCCACATCGCCATTCATCTGGTGTATCAGGTCTTTGGCCAGAAACAGGCTGAGCCCCATGGCGGCTTCAGATTTGACCTGCTCAAACTGGCTGCTTTTTGACAGATGGTCGGGCTGAATAAGAGGGCTATGGGTAGAACAGAAAGTCAGTTCAAACCGCAGGGAGCGTTCTTCGGGGTGGTATTTGCAGAGTGATCCGGCCTGTTTGACGTTCAGGATAAGCTCTCCCTGGTCTGCCTGGCTGAATCCGTAAAACAACATGGCCTCCATAATGAGTGACAGTCTGTATCGGTCAACAAAGCACTGGCCTGTCAGGGAGTTGTCAACACAGCATAAAACTTCAATTCCATTCTGTTCTGCCCGGTAGCGAAAGTTGGCCAGGGTCTCATCCAGAAATTCCTGAATATTGTGAGGGCGGGGCTCTGAGGGAAGCGGTTCATTCTTTGTTTTACAGGCACCTGCCAGCAGGTTGATCAGGTTACCCAGCTCGTGCCCCGCATAGTAAAGCGTCTGAATGTAGTCTTGCTGCCGGGGGGTCAAGGGGGTGCTCAGCAGTAACTCTGTCATACCCAGTACCCCGTTCAACGGGGTTCTCAGTTCATGGCCCATGGCATTCAGCACCCCCGCGGTGGTTGGCTCGACTTCCGAAGCCAGCTGGGAGTAATTAAGTGTTGGGGATGTTCTGGAGCGGGCAGGGGGGTAAAGCGTCAACACCCCCAGGGTGAGCGTGGTGACATGAAGCAGGGTCCATGTGGCGATTTGTGAAGACAACTCCGTTGGGGGGATATTGCTAACGACGAAGATAAGTTGGCAGATGGGCAGAGGGATCATCAACATCGGGGTGATGGTCTGCTGGCGGTGTTTTCGCAGCCAGAAGCACAGGGAGAAACTGGTTCCACAGGTGAGAATAAGCAGTAATGAGAGGGTGTTGGCCAGCTCACTGTTTCCCAGGGGAGGAATCATTACGGTGGCCAGGCAAACCAGAGAGAGGGTTTTAAAATAGACTCCCAGTGCCGGACGCCTGTAGCAGAACAGTTTGATGGCCAGCTGACAGAAAACCAGGCTGAGCAGAGGGAGGGAGACCCGATACAGCCAGGCTTCCAGCTGCACAGGAAGGTAAAGCCATTTGCTGAAATGTCCCTGCCAGCTGCCAAGAAAGGTCAGGGTCAAAAGGGCGCTTGCGGCCAGGAGTAGTGAATATGGGCGGTTGAGAAGCGGAGTTCTGTGTCTGCGATACAACCAGAAATTCACTATAATCAGCGCGATCAACAGGCTGTCCAGCAGGCCGGTTTGCCATAGGCTGGCCCGCTGTTGTTTCATCAACTGGTCATAACTGCCAAGCTGCAGGTTTTCGGCGATGTTGGGATGATACCGGGTTCTCAAATAAACGGTGACGGTTTCTCCCGGGGATAATGGGAAGCTGGCGGTATTGAGCTTATCCAGATTAATGGCCCTGGCACTGCTGCTGGAGTGACTTGACTTGATGAATACATCAGGCAGCGCTTGCTGGTAATAACTGACTTTTAGAATAGGGTGAAGGATGTCCTTTGTATGGTTACTGACAGGAAACCTGAGCCAGAGGGTCTGTTGCTTTTCTTCAGGCTCAAGTACGGCGGTTGGCCAGGGTGAAAAACGATAGTCGTATTTTTTATCAGACAGCTGTTGTAGGCTTAGCTGGCGGGAACTGTCTACAAAGTAGCCGATCGCCTCAGTGGGCTGGATAAGAAAAGAAGGGGTCTGAATTTCAGTATTGGCACAGGCATGCTGACTGCTGAACAGAATCGCAGCCAGAATAGGCCAGAGAAGCGCCCATAAACGCCTTTGGGCTGATAAAAGCACGGTATAAATTCCATTTTCCGTTTTACCCGTGATTATACTCAAACCGGTATGCTTGGGAAGTAGTGTTCTGGGGATTATGTGAATGTGGTCGCGTTTTGAGCAAGTTCAGGTGTTATGGCATGCTTCCACCACGGTGGATGGTGGAAGCTGAGTCATTTTGGTCGTGAAATCTAGCCTTCTTCTCTCGCTATGGCGCGGTGGCCAATGTCTGTACGGTAATAGGCCTTGTTCCAACGGATGGTATCCACTGCCCGGTAGGCTTGTTGCTGGGCCTCCCTGACACTGGCTCCCAGAGCCGTGACGCACAGAACCCGTCCGCCATTGGTCAGTGTCTTACCCTGTTCAGTCCGGGTTCCAGCCTGGAACACTTTAGTGTCACTGACGGTATCACTGACCTGGTCAAGACCGGTAATTTCATCCCCTTTATGATAGGTTCCCGGGTACCCTCCTGCAGCCATCACCACGCCCAGTGCTGAGCGTTTGTCCCAGTCTACCTTGATGCTATCCAGTTCTCCCCGGGTGCCAGCCAGGCACAGTTCGGCCAGGCTGGATTTCAGTCGCATCAGGATTGGCTGGGTTTCCGGGTCGCCAAAACGACAGTTGTATTCCAGTACTTTGGGTGTGCCTGTGCTGTCAATCATCAGGCCGGCATAGAGAAACCCTTTGTAGGCGGCACCTTCGCTGGCCATGCCCTCCACCGTGGGGAGGATAACCTCTTTCATGGCCCGGTCATGAATTTCGGGTGTTACTACCGGAGCAGGAGAGTAGGCCCCCATGCCGCCGGTATTCGGTCCCTGATCACCATTGTCCCGTGCTTTGTGATCCTGGCTGGTGGCCAGTGGGAGGATGTTTTCACCGTCAACCATGACGATGAAACTGGCTTCTTCCCCGGTCAAAAATTCCTCAACCACCACCCGGTGTCCGGCTTCCCCAAACGCATTGCCTGCCAGCATATCCTCTATGGCATCAAAGGCTTCCTGTTCCGTCTGGGCGAGAATGACGCCCTTGCCTGCCGCTAGCCCGTCGGCTTTGACCACGATGGGGGCTCCCTGTTGACGGACATAGGCTTTGGCTGGTTCGATTTCTGTAAAGTTCTGGTAGGCGGCGGTAGGAATGTTGTGTCGGGCCAGAAAATCTTTGGTGAAGGCTTTTGAGCCTTCGAGCTGGGCTGCCGCCTGAGTGGGGCCAAAAATAGCCAGGCCTGCCGCTTCAAAACGGTCCACCACGCCAATAACCAGTGGTGCTTCGGGGCCAACAATGGTCAGGTCAATGGACTCTTTCTGGGCGAAGCTGACCAGTCCCTCAAGGTCGACCACATCAATGTCGACGTTGTTCACTTTGTCTTCAAGGGCAGTGCCGGCATTGCCCGGAGCGACGAAGACCTGCTCTACGTTTGTATCCTGAGCGGTTTTCCATGCCAGGGCATGCTCCCGTCCCCCATTACCGATGATCAGCACTTTCATAGTATGTATCCTTCTGACTTTATTCAGCTTTCGGATGTTGCCTGAATAAGCGAGGTGCCTGTTCTCACGTCGCTTATCATCCTCAATCTTTTCCTGAACAACTCTCAGTGTCGGAAATGACGAACGCCGGTAAATACCATGGCAATACCTGCCTGGTTGGCGGCGTCGATCACTTCCTGGTCTCGCATGGAGCCACCGGGCTGGATGACCGCTGTGATTCCCGCACTGGCAGCGGCATCAATGCCATCCCGGAACGGGAAAAAGGCGTCAGAGGCCATGACTGAGCCTTTAACTTCCAGACCTTCATCTGCCGCTTTAATGCCTGCAATCCGGGCACTGTATACCCGGCTCATTTGCCCTGCCCCGATACCGATGGTCTGGTTATTCCGGGTGTACACAATGGCGTTCGACTTGACGAACTTGGCTACTTTCCAGGCAAACTGAAGGTCGGCCATTTCCTGCTCGCTGGGGGCTCGTTCCGTGACCACTTTCAGGTCAGCTGGATTAACCACCCGGTTGTCACAGTCCTGGACCAGAAGGCCGCCATTGACACGTTTGAAATCAAGATAGTGCCGCGATCCTTCAGGCAGGGGACCTGCACTCAGAACGCGGATGTTCTGTTTGTCCTTCAGCAGGATTTCAGCTTCTGAGTCCACATCCGGTGCGATGATCACCTCAACAAACTGACGCTCAATAATGGTTCTGGCCGTCATGGCATCCAGTTTGCGGTTGAAGGCGATGATGCCGCCAAAGGCTGAGGTTGGGTCTGTGGCATAGGCCCGGTTATAGGCCTCAAGGAGGTCGGCTCCATTGGCGACTCCACAGGGGTTGGCGTGTTTGACAATGACGCAGGCGGGCTGATCAAATGACTTTACACACTCCAGGGCGGCGTCGGTATCGGCGATATTATTGTAGGACAGTGCTTTCCCCTGAAGCTGGCGGGCGCTGGCAACGGTTCCTTCTGAAACACTGTTGTCCCGGTAAAAGGCTGCTTTCTGGTGGGGGTTTTCACCGTAGCGCATATCCTGGGCCTTGGTGAACTGCTGATTGAAGGTGCGTGGAAAGGTGTCAGGCTCTTCTGTGTTGGACGAGATCAAGGTACCCAGGTAATTGGCAATGGCACCGTCGTAATGGGCGGTATGCTCAAAGGCCTTTACAGCCAGATCAAACCGGGTCGGGGCGCTGATATGGCCATTGTTATTTTCCATCTCATCCAGTACCCGCTGGTAGTCAGAGGCATTGACGACAATGGTTGTGTCTTTATGGTTCTTGGCGGCGGCCCTGACCATGGTTGGCCCGCCAATATCAATGTTTTCGATGGCTCTGGAAAGATCACAGTCCGGTTGGGCAACGGTCTGTTCAAAGGGATAGAGGTTGACCACGACCAGGTCAATAGGCTTTATTCCATGGGCTTCCATAACCCCTTCATCCTGGCCGCTGCGCCCCAGAATGCCTCCATGGACCTTGGGGTGGAGTGTTTTCACCCGGCCATCCATCATTTCAGGGAATCCGGTATAGCTGGAGATTTCAACTGCCGGAATATTGTTTTCAACCAGCAGTGCGTAAGTACCCCCGGTGGACAGGATTTCCACAGAATGCCGGTGCAGGGCTGAAGCGAACTCAACAATACCGGTTTTATCGGAAACACTTATCAGGGCCCGACCGATGGGGCGTGTAGTCGACACTTCTGCCATTGTTTCTCACTCATGGTTCGTAGGAATCAAAAATCGGCACGATTTTATCTGGAATTTGCAGCTATTGGCAGCTTTATTACTTAGTGGGAGGGGGATTGACCACAATCAGCGAGGTACTGACTGATTGTGGTTTCTCTAAGCGGCACATCAGTCCCTGTGAGCCGCCGGGCGTTATGGTGTATCTGCTGGCCTGGCCAGGAGTGGCCGGTGCAGCCCTCTGGAGTAAGGCTCAGGCGCTGGCAGAATGGCGAATGATCAGTGGTTCCGGGTTTCAGGCGGTTGCCTGAAACCGGTCAAAGCAACCCGTATTGCTTGAGTTTTTTTCGCAGGGTGCCGCGGTTAAGGCCAAGCAGGACGGCCGCTTTGGTCTGGTTGCCCTTGACGTAAGCCATGACGGTTTCCAGCAGGGGGGCTTCTACTTCGGAAAGCACCATCTGATAGACATCGGTGACATCCTGTCCATCCAGATGGGAAAAGTAGTTGTTCATGGATTTTTCTACGCTGTCGCGTAGGGTCTGGGTCTCCGGGCTGTGCGATGGGGTAACATGTCCCCCGTGGCCATTGACCGGGCGTTCTTCCACGATGACTTGTGTTGCGGTCATGCTGCTATGTCCTCTCCGTTATCTTCTATTTCTGAAGTCTTTTTCAACAAATATTGAAAATACTCCCGAATGCAGGATTGTTGTGTGTCTGAAGACTCAAGCCGGTTAAACCGCCTGCGAAAATCAGAGCCCGAGGGCTGACCCTGCATATACCAGCCCACGTGTTTTCTTGCGATGCGAACCCCCTGTTGCTCACCATAAAATTGATACAGTGATGCCAGGTGTTCCTGAAGGATTGTGCAAATTTCTTTGGGTGTCGGAGCAGCAAGATGCTCTCCATGCTCCAGAAAATGGTTGATTTCCCGGAAGATCCAGGGCCTTCCCTGGGCCGCTCGGCCGACCATGACGGCACTGGCTCCGGTATAATCCAGCACTTCCCTGGCCTTTTCCGGTGAGTCGATATCGCCATTGGCGATCACCGGTATATCCACTTCCCTGACAATGCTGGCAATGGTGTCGTACTCAGCCTGCCCCTTGTACATGCAGGCCCGTGTCCTGCCATGAACGGCCAGTGCCGTAATTCCGGACTGCTGGGCCAGTCGAGCCACTTCTACACCATTGCGATGATCCGGATCCCAGCCTGTGCGGATCTTCAGGGTGACTGGAATATCAACGGCCTCCGTTACCGCGGCCAGGATGTCCTGAACCAGCGGGATGTCTTTCAGCAAAGCCGACCCGGCGGCTTTGTTACACACTTTTTTGGCCGGACACCCCATGTTGATATCAATGATCTGGGCGCCAAAGGTCTGATTCAGGCGGGCGGCTTCCGCCATCTGTTCCGGGTCTCCTCCGGCAATCTGTACTGACCTTGGCTCCTGTTCTCCCCTGTGGTCCATGCGCAACTTTGACTTTCTGGTATGCCAGAGTTTCGGATTACTGGTGACCATCTCAGACACGGCCATCCCGGCACCCATCCGCAGGCAGAGCCGTCTGAATGGACTGTCTGTCACCCCCGCCATAGGAGCCAGAATAAGGGGGGTGGTGATCGTGTATGGACCTATTTTTAACAAGGGTTATGCCTCAGCCAAGCGGTAATGGATGACGGCTCAGTCCCTTTACAATGGCATAAATGTCTTAGTAAAGAGAAGAGTGAGTCAGGAGATAAAACCGGGTGGCTATCATACTCTCTCCATTTTTCACGATAAAGCGATGTTGATCAATATTTGATCATTAGATTGCTGATCGTTATTGCTAATTACAGGCGGTCATGGTGCTAGCAGTTGTGTCGTTGTTATTGGAACGCCATAGACAACCGGGGTTGTATAATAGAACGAATGTTCTGTTTATTTTTTGATATAAATCATGAAGTCATGGCCTGTGCGGCTGATCTTTCATCATTTCTACTACCTCTGACACATTCTGTTGCAATAGTGACGAACCATTTGGGTGGTTGATTGTTAGACATTGTGGCGAGGTTTTTTTCTGTGGGAACTTGAGGTGGGTAGTGTTTATGTCAGGGGAGCGGTCTGCTATACAGGTTTTGGGGGGGGTATGCAACGCCAGTGGTCCTGGCGTTTTAAAGAGGGTTGCCGGGGCTGAATGTCAGCCGGTAATTGACCGCATCAGGTCCGGGATCAATGATTTCCAGGCCCAGGCGAATGGGTTGGCCTGCGGGCATTGCCTTTGAGCCCGCCAGTTCCCCCCCAAGGTATTCTTTTGGTCTGAACGTCCTGCTGGCAAGCAGCCGGTCATTGATATCAGTGAAGACCAGCTGCAGATCAGGGTAGGGCTGAGAGTGCCGGGCGTTATTGATGATCACTGCATCCACTTGAAGCACGTTACTGAAATCCGGGTGGCTTCTGACGATCAGCTGCATACTCTTTATGGCGTTAATGTCCACCAATGGTGGAAGAGTACAGGAGAGGAGCTGGCATGCCTGTTCGTAAGCGGGCCTGAGTCCGGGGTTTAATGACAGTGAGTTGCGGTTGAACCAAGCGTATTGAAGCAAAAGGAGCCCGCTTAAAAGCAGTACACCGATCCCCCAGGAAAGGGTTCTTTTCCAGTTGCCTGCTGAAATAGGCTGTAGCGGCTCAGAGGGTTCCAGGTCATCCAGAAGATGATCCATTTTCTGGCCTTGATCGCCCTGGTGATGATAGCCGTCGTAATGAATATCCTTTGATGGCTCGGGATGGGGGGGCTCAGGGGCTTCTCTCTGTGTTGACAGCTCCGGTTTGGTCGAGGGTTGCCTGGCTTCATTGGGTTCCGATGGGGCTGAATGGCTGGATTGAGCATTCAGGGAGGCTTGTGGCTGGGCATCGAAAACCTGCAGGCACGATCCACAGCGCACTGAACCATTGGCCGCGTGTAACTGAGCGGTTGTAATGCGGAACGAAGTATTGCAATGGGGGCAGCGGGTGACCCTGGGGGCCGTCATGGTTTACCTGTAGCTGAGCAAGAGTAGCCGTTTATTAGATCAGACCCCTTGGGTTGAATCCAGCCTTTCCTTTCATGGGCAGGCCGAATTCAATAAGGTGAATAAAGTATTACCGGGTATGTCGCTGGCCCGAAATCATGGCCCAGCCTTCATGGGTAACGGGTTTATCCATTACGAACCACTGCTGGTAGGTGTCGATGATCTCTTCGGCCTGTTCTGCCAGAATGCCAGACAGAGCCAGCCGGCCACCGGGTTTTGTCTGGCTGGCCAGTTTGGGGGCCAGCTCCACCAGAGGGCCTGCCAGTATGTTGGCGACAACGATATCCGCTGTGGATTCAGGCTGTTTTTCCGGCAGGAATACCTGCAGTTTTTCCGGAGTGACCTGGTTACGCTGGGCGTTTTCCACTGTAGCCTCCAGGGCCTGGGGGTCGAGATCCACGCCAGTGGCCTTTCGGGCCCCCAGTAACAGTGCCGCAATAGCAAGGATGCCCGATCCACAGCCATAATCGATGATGTCTTTTCCTTCCAGGTTCTGCTGCTGATCCAGCCACTGCAGGCACAGGGCTGTTGTTGGGTGAGTCCCTGTTCCAAAAGCAAGCCCGGGATCCAGTATTAAATTGATGGCGTCGGCTTCTGGCACAGGTTTCCAGCTTGGGCAGACCCAAAGACGGTTCCCGAATTTCATGGGGTGAAAGTGGGTCATCCATTCCCGTTCCCAGTCTTTGTCTTCAACGATCTCGATTTTATGGGGTGGAAAAGGGGAAAGGCCACAATGGCTTTTCAGGAAGGAGAGGACTGCCTCCATGTCACAGTGAGCATCAAATAAACCGATGACAACAGTGTGTGTCCAGAGGGGGGTAGTGCCCAGTTCTGGCTCATAAAGGGGCTGGTCTTTCGCGTCCTGAAGGGTGACGGCACTGGCGCCTGCTTCGAGCAGCAGGTCTTCCAGTGGTTCAGCGTGATCGGAGGTGGTGTCCAGTCTGACTTGAATCCACGGCATGTTTAAATCCAGACGATAAACAGGAGGAACTCAGTATGCCTGAGACAGGCGAGTTCCAGAAACAAGGAAGAGTAATTGAGCGCTATTGTAGCGGAGATAAGCCTGGAATCGCACAGAAAGCGAGTTTTTCTGTGGGATTCCAGGCCCGATGGCGGCTTATTCCGACAGTTTGTTTTCCAGGTAGTGGATGCTGACGCACCCTTCCATGAAATGCTCGTCCCTTACCAGCTCCTGGTGCAGGGGGATATTGGTGCGAATGCCCTCAACAACGGCTTCGTCCAGGGCGTTTTTCATCCGGGTCAGTGCGGTTTCCCGGTCAGGGCCGAAGCTGATGAATTTGGCAATCAGGGAGTCGTAGTAGGGAGGAATGCTGTACCCGTTGTAAAGGTGACTGTCCACACGGATGCCATTACCACCGGGAGCATGATACTGGGTCACTTTCCCGGGAGAGGGCATGAAGGTTTTTGCGTCTTCGGCGTTAATGCGGCATTCGAAAGCATGACCGTTCAGCTGCACATCTTCCTGGCGAATGCTCAGGGGAAGTCCGCTGGCGATTCGCAGCTGCTCTTTAACGATATCTACACCGCTGATCAATTCGGTCACTGGGTGTTCAACCTGGACACGGGTGTTCATTTCGATGAAGTAGAACTCGCCGTTTTCATACAGAAATTCAAACGTTCCTGCTCCACGGTAGCCAATCTCAATACAGGCTCGGGTACAGGCGGCGGCTACGGTGGCCCGCTTGTCTTCGGGAATACCGGGGGCTGGGGCCTCTTCAATGACCTTCTGATGACGGCGTTGCAGTGAGCAGTCACGGTCACCCAGGTGAATAGCATTGCCCTGGCCATCCGCCAGAACCTGGAACTCCACATGACGGGGGTTTTGCAGGAATTTTTCCAGGTAGACCGTGTCGTTGTTGAAGGCGGCGCCTGCTTCTGACTGGGTCAGTTGCACGGAATTAATGAGGTCTTCCTCGCTATGCACTACGCGCATGCCCCGGCCACCGCCACCTCCAGCTGCCTTGATGATCACCGGGTAACCGATGTCACGGGCAATGGCCAGAGTGCGTTGATGATCATCGGTCAGGGAGCCGTTTGAGCCTGGGACCGTTGGAACACCGGCTTTTTGCATGGCTGCTATGGCTGAGACCTTGTCTCCCATCAGCTCGATAACGCTGGCAGAAGGTCCGATAAAGGTAAAGCCACTGCGTTCGACCTGTTCGGCAAAATTGGCATTTTCCGAGAGAAAGCCATACCCGGGATGAATCGCTGAAGCGTGAGTGACTTCTGCGGCGCTGATAATGGCAGGAATATTCAGGTAGCTTTCCGTTGGGCTGTTCGGACCAATGCAGACAGACTCATCGGCCAGATGCACATGCATCAGACTTTCATCCGCCTTGGAATGAACGGCAACGGTTTTGATCCCCAGTTCTTTGCAGGCCCTCAGAATTCTGAGAGCGATCTCGCCACGGTTGGCGATAACGACTTTATCGAGCATGGCGACGGTCTCAGGCAATGGTGAACAGGGGCTGGTCGTATTCCACGGGTTGACCATTCTCCACCAGAATGGCTTCAATGGTGCCTGCTTTGTCGGCCTTGATCTGGTTCATCATTTTCATGGCTTCAACAATGCAGAGCACATCACCTACTTTCACCTGCTGGCCTACCTCGGCAAATACCGGAGAGCTGGGGGACGGTGCGGTGTAAAAAGTTCCGACCATGGGGGACTTGACCTGGTGGCCGGAAAGCTCTGCTTCCGGAGCTGGCTGTGATGCAGCCGGAGCTTCTGCAGGAGCGGCTGCCGCTGCGGGGGGCGCCACTGGAGCCGCATAAGAGACAGGGGCTGCAGCCACTGGAGCATGTTGAGAGTAACGGCTGATACGAACAGACTCTTCACCTTCGTGAATTTCCAACTCGTCAATGCCTGATTCTTCCAGCAGCTCAATGAGCTTTTTTACTTTTCTGATATCCATGGTCAATCTCAAATGCTTGTACTGGCAGAGTCTTCTGCCAGGGTGGTTAAATACTGATGCTCTTCAGGCCTGCCAAAGGGGGTGGCGAAACCCAAAGCGTCTATCCGCTAACTCTTGTCCGCTTCAAGGCTGTTCATTGCTGCTGTGAGAGCCAGCTCATAGCCTTTGGGCCCCAGGCCGGCAATGATGCCTTCAGCCACATCGCTGAAGTAGGAATGGTGCCTGAAGGGTTCCCGGCGATGGATGTTTGACAGGTGTACTTCTATAAAGGGTATGGCAACACCCAGCAGGGCATCTCGAAGGCCAACACTGGTGTGAGTGAAAGCTGCCGGGTTGATAATGATAAAGTCCACACCTTCGCTGCCTGCCTGATGAATACGCTCTATTAACAGGTGCTCTGCATTACTCTGATAGCTTTCCAGCTGGTGGCCGAGGCCGGCTGCAATAGCGGCAAGGTTCTGGTTAATCTGGTCGAGGGTGGTCGCACCGTATACTCCGGGTTCTCTGGTGCCCAGCAGGTTAAGGTTTGGGCCATTCAGCACAAGTATCCTAGCCATTATCATCCTCAATTACAGAGACTTTCACAGAGCCTTTGTCCAGTAGAGCAGGGAAAAGTTCCGGGTAAGGTAGTGCAACACATATCTGATCAGGCATTTTGCCCCATTGTCAATAACGCGTCCAGTTTGTGCTTGTTACAGGAGGTTAACGACAGTTACGAAGCATTTCAGGTGCATTTCTTCGATCTTGTCCGCTCAGGGGGAGTTTAACAGGCGGGTGAGCTTTTGGTGCAGCTGATCGGCTGTGACCTCCCCCTGGGTTCGGAGGCCTGGTACCTCTTCACCCCCGGTGTTGAAAAAGAGCAGGGCCGGGGGCCCAAACAGGCGGTATTGGTTAAGCAGGGCCTGGTGTTCAGCCGTGTTTTCTGTGATATCCAGTTTGATCAAGGTCATTCTGGCCAGCTGGTCTGTGACCAGGGGATCAGGAAAAACAGTCCTTTCCATGATTTTGCATGAGATGCACCAGTCCGCATAGAAATCCACCAGAGCAGCCTGATTATCGACTTTAGCCTGGCTTAACAAAGCCTTCATTTCCTCAACAGTGCTTACTTTGGTAAATGAACTGCTGGCTGAGTAGAGGCTGTTCCCGGATTGTTCGGTTTTTCCCTGGCTCAGTATCTGAGGGCTCAGAGCCAGGGGGGCCAGGGGATCCCTGTTGTTCATGGCTGCGCCGATGAGCAGGGTGGCCCCGTAGATCAGGCAGATCAAGCCAATAATTTGTTTGATTTTATCGACAGGTGTCCTGGCTGCGGTGTTTAAAGCCCCCAGAAAAACCGCACAGCCCATGGCCAGAGAACCCAAGAGGAACAGGGTGAGGGGAGCTGGAAGAATTCTCTCCAGCATCCAGATGGCAACCCCCAGCAGAAGAACCCCAAAGAAGGCCCGGACACTGTTCATCCAGGGGCCTGCTTTTGGAAGCCACTGGCGTCCGCCCACGGCGATGATAAACAGGGGTATCCCCATTCCCAGTCCAAGAGCGAACAGGGATAATCCGCCAAACAGGGCATCACCTGTTGTGCTGATGTAAATCAGTGCGCCTGCCAGAGGCGCTGAAACACAGGGGGATACCACCAGGGCAGACAGAAGTCCCATAATGGCAGCACCCGAAAAACTGCCAGGTTGTTTTGAGCCACCACTGAGCCGGTCTCTGATGCGTTCAGGCAGTTGCAGTTCATAGAGCCCAAACAGGCTCAGAGCCAGGACCACAAACAGCATGGCCATGGGGACCAGCAGCCAGGGAGACTGCAGTTTTGCCTGGAGATTCAGGCTGGCCCCAAATAACCCTGTGAGAGTGCCTGCGATGGCAAAGGTGCCTGACATGCTCAGGATATAGGTCAGTGTGAGACCCACTGCTCTCCCTTTACCAAGGCCTTTGGCTCCGATAACCAGACTCGAAAGAATGGGGATCATGGGCAGAACACAGGGGGTAAGGCTGAGCCCAATACCGGCGAGGACAAACAGAAGCAGGCCAACCAGCAGTCCGTGGCTTTCAATGGTATTTTGGTACTGATTTTCTACATCTGTCTGAGGTTTAGTGGATGTCTGTCCGGAAAGTGAGGGTTCATTTCCCTCCCCAGTAATCAGGGGGATGGTGACCTTATTGGGCGGGTAGCAGAGCCCTGCTTTTGCACAGCCCTGATAGGCAATCTCAACCTCCGGCAGGTTGCCTGAATATTCAACGGGGATCTGGACGGTAAAATCCTGGCTGAATGTTTCCAGGTCCTTATTGTAATAAGGGTCAAAAATAACTTCCCCTGCAGGGTAAACCGGCTTTCCAAGCTGTTTGATGTCACTGACTGGGGAAAACCCAAAACGGTGCTGATACAGGTAGTGGCCAGGGGTGATTGTTACCTCAATCAATGCATTTTGCTTATGGATCCGCCCGGTGAAACGGAAGGCTTCTTCCACTGGAAGAAAGGAGGAGGTGGACGAATCAGCTTCAAACAGCTGTTTGAAGTCAGCCCTGGCAGAATTGAAAGACGCTGAAAATATTCCCAATAAAGCAATGAGTGCCAGTAAAACCGGACGGATGGCTGGTGGTTGCATAGAGTCAGTATACCCTGGTGTTGATGCTATTTATTGTGAAGGTATAACGCTCAGATGCAAGGTAAGAAAAGCCTGAATCAGGGGGCAGGTGTTGTTGCCGGGGGAATTTTTCGGTTGTTTATAGAGACTGGAGGGTGGGAGCTGAGATACTCAGCTCCCGGGATATGACTTAACCTTTGTAGTTGGCAGCGGACTTTTCAATGACCTTCAGGGCCGCTTCAGAGCTTTCCCAGCCATCAATTTTTACCCACTTACCGGACTCCAGGTCCTTGTAGTTTTCAAAGAAGTGCTCAATCTGCTGGAGCAGCAAAGGTGGAAGATCCGTGTACTCTTTGACGTCTTTGTAAATCGGGGTGAGTTTGTCGTGGGGAACGGCGATCAGTTTTTCGTCCCGGCCTTTCTCATCGGACATGTTGAGCATGCCAAGAGGGCGACACCGGATCACAGAACCCGGAATGACCGGATAAGGAGTCACCACCAGCACATCCAGGGGGTCGCCATCATCCGCCAAGGTCTGGTTGATGTAACCATAGTTGGCAGGGTAGAACATTGGGGTAGACATGAATCGATCCACCAGGATCGCGTCCATATCTTTATCAACTTCATATTTGATCGGTGAAGCGTTCGCTGGGATTTCAATAACGACGTAGATATCCTCAGGCAGGTTTTTGCCCGCAGGAATGGAAGCATAACTCATATGAATCAGGTCTCTGGTTGAATTCCGGACTGAAATTGCTGCGTATTATATAGAGGTTTTTTTGTTGTTTTCCACTGCCTTGGCACATTGGCTCTTTGGTTGATGGCTGGATAAACCCAGGTTCCTGTGCTGAAGAGGGAGATAACTGCCGCGCAGGTACTCAATTAACGCCTGATACTATTGATTTTTTTCAAAGGCTCCAGATGCATTACTGACTCGACCTCCACGCTTCCCTTGACCATCTCTTGCTCCTGGAACCAGTTCAGAGTTGACTGAATGTCTTTAATGACGGGCTCTGCGTTCCTGCTTATGAAGAGAACAGACTGCTCAAGAGCACGCTCCTGCATGGGAGGCTGGAGGTGACGATTAATATCGTTCAAAAGCTTTTTGGCTTTCTTGCCTGATCGTTGGTGGGGGAGGATAAGAAGGTCGTGATAGAGTTCAGATGATTTGACATAGGCTCTCAGAAAACGCTCTACCCACGCAGGTTCTTGCTGGATAAATGTGCTTGAACTGAACACAACGCCCACTTGGCCTGGGGTATAATCCGAAACATTTCCAATAATATGAGCCCTGTTTTCACCAGCAAGCTTTTCTGCGATCTGGGGCAGGGCGATCATGGCATCTACCTGACAGCTTGAAAGAGCGCTGATCATACCTGGTAGCGAATGGAGGGAGATAAGCTCAAATTGACTGATTGGCCAGTCTTGAATCTCGGCTAACGACCCATACCAACGATGGAAAGTGGAGCCGGGCTGTGTCATTCCCAGACGTTTGCCCTTAAGCTGTTTCGGAGATGTCAGGCCTTTCTCATAGGCCTGGTTGCAGGCCAGGTAAACAGACCCTTTCCAGTCTTTCTTCTCCTGGTACTGGCCGGCAATGATTTTTAAGCCAGCCTCCCCGGACAGGTTAAAAAAACCGGCCGTCAGTCCAGTGACACCAATATTTGCCTTTCCAGTGGCAACAGCGATAGCAACGTTCTGGGCTGAACTCATGAACAAGTATTCCACTGTCAGCTGCTCATCGGAAAAATAGTGATAATCGTCGGCAATAAAAATGGGCGAGGAGGAGAATACAGGCATTAAAGCCACTTTTAACGGCGGGTTTATGGCTGTTTTACCAGCGACGGGCGCAGCTATAGCCTGCTGGATAGAGAAAAGCAGAATGGTTAATATTTTGACCCAATAATCAATCACGGGGGGAATCCTGACCGTCAAAATTGAATTTTGGCAACTCCAGCCCTTTATAAATGGCCGTGATCCTGAGGGTAAAGCCAATAATGAGGGTAATCAGAATAGCACTGTTTTGAGGAAGGGAGGTCATGGCAAGGCCAAAATAGATCCATGCAGCAGCAAAGGCAATACTGCCATAAAGCTCTTTACGAAAGACCAGAGGCATCTGGTTACAGAGAATATCCCTGACGACACCCCCAAAGGCTCCGGTAAATACAGCCATGGCAGCTGCAATGATATAGCCGTGACCCAGGGCCAGGGTTTTCTGGGCGCCAATAATGCTGAAAGTGATTAACCCAATGGCGTCAAGAACCAGGAATGCTTCAGTAAGATAGCGAACCCAGGGGCGTATCAGAATTACGAAAAGGGCTGCTGAGCAAGTGATTACCAGGTATTCCGGCTTGCCAACCCATACCATTGGATGATTGTCCAGTACCAGGTCCCTGATGGTTCCTCCGGCAAATGCGGTGCAGCAGGCTATGATCAGTATTCCAAAAGGGTCCATTTTTTTCCTGCCAGCGGCAATGGCTCCGGCCATGGCTTCGACAGTTATGGCGAGTATATAGAGCGTCTCAAGCACTTTATCGTCGTCTCTATTAAAGGATAAGAATTGCTTTGTTCAGAATAGTTGCTCGTTTGGAATGCTTTAATAATATAAATTCAGTTTCTAATCCGTAATTGGAATTAACATTATTGCTTTCGTAATAAACTAGACTTTTCATCTATAAGAAAAGTTTTTTTGAAAAGGAATTCTTATGTCAGAGCCGGTTAATCGTTCTCAGCCTCTTGAACTTGCCCGCTTGAATGTCGATGCCTTTCCTGAAGAGGGAGGATTTCTTGATAAGACGGTTAAGGGCGTTGGGGGGAAAAGCACTCCCGGTTTTGAGTCGGCTTCTTCGTTTGAAAAGACACCTTTAGCAGAACGAAAGGTTGAGCGTAGACATGGCCTCCCTCTGTTAACAGATCCACCCAAAGAAAAGAAGGCTGAAGGACGCTGGGATAATATGTGGGACAGTGGCTCACATGTGAGAAGTGGTTCTGGCAGTCAGTATTCTGACAGTGCAATAAGCTCGGGTTCACAGCGCATTCATGGGTCGGGATACACGGCATCTTTGCATAACCAGGAGCCGGAGGATTTCACTCTGGATGGTGATTATGTAGAAGAGAGACTTTCTCAGCCAGGAAGCCGGATTCCTGCTAAGGAAGAGCCTGATTATGGTTTTGATGATGAATTTGGTGCGGCCTTTGATGAACATTTAGATTTAACCCCTCGTAAGCCACAGTTCCCAAGTGTGAAGCCACGTTTGCCTTCTGAAGGAGGTGAAAGGGGTTATGACACAGATGATGGCCGGGAAAATACTGGAACGGAAAGCGTGCTGTCACAGGCGGATGACGATGTAAAAGTGACGGTTCAGGGGGCCAAGGCAAAAGGGGCAAAAGTTGAAGTTAAAGGGCCGGAAACTGTTGATGATGTGCCCAGACTGACTAAATCAGATAAAACATTTCTTAAAAAGCTGTGGGGCTTCTGCCAAAAGCATTCCACCAAAATTGCAGGGCTTATTTTTGCTGTTGCCGGGACAGTTTTATTATCAAACCCCTTTACGGCAGCGCTTGGGCTGGTATGTCTTTGTATTGCATTTGGCTTGATAGCAGGTGATTTTGCTATGCCGATGCAGGACTACAGCTCCACTGGGCAGGGGGAGCCTGAAACCAATACTCCCAAGCAGCAGCAAGAGACTCCGGAGACCCCTCAACAAACACCCGCTGCGGCTCCAGAGCCTGCTGGTGTTGGCAATGATGGAGAAGGCAGTGAGAGAGAGGGGGAGCCTGGTGGCCACTTTGTCATGAGAAAGGGGCAAGGTGGTGCGGGGGCAGCAGGTGGACCTGGCCGAATTCCCTGGAGCGACAATGATGCGCGGGAGTTGGCTAGCATATTCGACGAAAATATTTTTAAACCCCTGGCAAAGCATGGTCGCAGCCCTAATTTAACAGAAGATCAAGCACAGCAATTACAGCAGATGGCCAGGCAGGTTGCTGATATCTCTAGTCAAGTAATTAACCATGTTACTAAAGACGGAGCTATGCAAACAGAGGCTGATGATTTAGAAACAGAAGATATGGCTGACGCTTTTAGAGGTGTTCTAGAGAAAGTTCAATTGGATCCAGAAAGAGTAATTAACATGAGTGTTCGTTTGGGGGGAATGCTCAAGTCTCCAGGGTATAGGGATGTAGTTCAACAAATGGGAGGGGTGGAAGGCCAGTGGCCAGTTGATCCGAAGGCAGCGGAAAGAAGGGAAAGGCAAATCAATGTTCTGGTTGATGAGCTTATAGAATATGCGAAAGGGGCTTCGGTTTCTCGAATGGATAGACCAAGTGAGAAGGAAATACAGCCTCAAGCACAGGAAATGGTAAGTAACTTATTGTACAGACATATTGTTAAGCCTGTTGATCCAAGAGGCGAAGGCATAACGGATGAAGCTTCTGATGTTGTTAGTCAAATCGTGGGGGCATTTGCTCCTGGGTCAGTGTCCCAGGAAGATCGTGTCGATATTGTTCGTCAGGGAATTGCAACTTTGATAAGAGATTATCAGCCGGATCGAAGATCGATTGAAAGCATTATGACAGAGTTGAGGCTGATGGAAGGCAGTATTGATACCCCGCTTATTCCGGTGGTGCGTGAAATGTCCCGAGCCTTGTTTGCAGCTATTACTTATGTTGAGCCCCCAAAACTAGAGGATGAGATGTCTGGTCCTGATGGTTTCGAGAAAAAATACCCACCACCGCCATTTATGGGTAATGGTGAAGTCAAAGACGCTGTAAATGAAGATGAACAAGGTGGTCGCCTTAGAAGACGTCCAGTAGAAAATAAAGATGAGTTCTATGAATCTTTAGATTTTGACAAGCATAAACAGCGATTTTTGAGAGCGTTCAATCAACAGCTGAAAGTCATTACACAACATGTTCAGGTCAATGCAGCGAATCCTAGAGATGCATTACCCCCAAAGGAAGCTGACAGGCAAGAAGGGATTTTTATTGAGTTGGCAACTGATTTTATTAATAATCCGGTCAATGTTGGAGTTAAAGGTCCTGCTTTATTTAAAAGTTTGGTTGCTATGGCCTCTAAAGATTTTCGCGTTGATAGATCATACCTTCAGGCATTTGAATCAATGATGGGCGGTAACCCTTGGTTTAAAAAATGAATTGAGACTAAGGTAAGTTCGCATTTGTTTGGTTTTTAATCTAGCTTTAAAGGTATTGTTTGCCCATATCAGGGAATGGCAATAGACGATGACAGGGAGTCATTGAATGGCAGATTCCACAATTGATACCAGCAATTCCGGTTCTCTAGGTTCCGGAGGCTCCAGTTATACGCTCTCCCTTAATGACAACCGAATAGCCTCTCTAAAGGCTGCTGGATACAGTGATGCTCAAATTGAAGCGCTACTGTCCCTGGCTGACCCTGATGATCAGGGTAACTCTCTTACACCTACTCATTTCTACTCCGTCAATAAGCAGACACTGAATAGTCTGCAATATACAGGTCAACTGGATCCAGCCGCTAAGCAGCTGGTCTATCTGCAGGCACCTATTTCAATGGTTCAGGAGGTCAGTAATCCTGCTAACTGGCAGGGAGATACCTATGTTGGCCCTGGAGCATCTTCGATCAATGCTTACCTTCTGGGTGAACCTGTTGATTTTACTAAACCAAGTCTTGATGCTCTGATTATGTCTGTTCTGACAGCCAGAGCCGATATTCTTCAGAATCAACTGGAAGAACAAATTGCTTCTATCAGTGAAAAAAACAAAAAGCTGGAAGCGGCGAATGCCATGTTGGCCAGGGCTAAGGATTTAAAAGCGGCAGCAGGAACGTCTGGTACTTCTACCATGCCTGGTGATATGGTCGATTTTTGGAATGGCATGGGTGCAAAGATGAGTACCAATGGTGGGGACAATGTTCATAACTCTGCAGAGTGGGATGTCAATATTGAAGGGTTGAAAGGTAAAATAGAGTCATTAACCAGTCAATCCCAGCTAGAAACAACGAAGTTGCAGCAAACAATTAATAAATACAACCAAACCTTCGAGATGTTGTCTAATTTTATAAATAAATATTACCAGTCGTTAAGTACAATCATTCAAAATCTGCGTTAACTCATGGAGGGGTCGCAAGTGAATAATGAAGAAACCAATCAGTATGAAGGTGAAGAACTCGAGGATATGTTGATCGAGTTTTTTGGAAAAGGCGGCACTTTTAAGGATATGAAGGACCTGAGTGATGATGCCATGGAGGCAATTTACTCAGTTGCTTACAACCTTTATCAGGGTGGTAAGTATGAAGAAGCCCAGAAGGTGTTTCAGTTTCTTTGTTTTTATGACCATTTTAATCGAAAGTATTTTATGGGGTTAGGTGCTTGCCAACAAATGCAGAAGCAATACGATAATGCTATAGAGATTTTTTCATTTGCCACAGTGCTCGATTCTGATGATCCGCGCCCAATGATATATATCGGAGACTGCCATCTGGCAAAGGGCGATAAAGAAAAGGCCAGACTGTCTTACGAGACCTCTATTGAGTGGGCTGGTGAGCAGAGTGAGTACGCAGAAGATCTTGAGCGTGCAAAAAGTATGCTGGATAACTTGAGTTAAGTCAGGAGTATTAACATGGCAGATATCTCTCAGGGTCCGTCACGCCCGGAACAGTTAAGTGTTGAAGCTCAATTTGCGAATAAAGCTGAAAAGGCCAGGCAAACTCAGCAGGAAAAGGTAGATCGTGGGTTTAGTCAGCAGAACAGCTACTCTTCAACGGATGGTGAGGTTGAGGAGCTGGGTTCAGGTCAGCAGCAGGCCTTGAAACCTCGTATGGATGCGCCGACAGAAGGCTCTGATAAGCCGACCATTGCAGTATATGATGAAATAGAGGGGGTATTTAAACATAAGGCTGGCACGGCTGAGATGAGCGATGAAAAAATGATGTCCGTCGTTGAGTCTCTCGGGCTGTCTGCGAAAGAGTTCAAAGAAAACCCCATGGCAAAAATGATTGGGTCAATGACAACCAATCGTGAGAAACTGCTTGCTCAGGGGTTTAGTGAGCAAACGATTGAGGGAATGCTTGTATTAGCAGACCCTAAAAATCCCCATAAAAATAATGGGCTGGAAAATATGCACTCATTTTCTGCCAGGCTGAATGGGGTAATGAATGGGGATCCTTCTTTAAATAATACATATCACTTGTTTTCTGATGTGTTTAATAAGGTCGCTAATATTACCAGTATTCCTAAAAGCCTTCAGAAAGATCTTCAAAAAGATTTGCAAGCATTTACTCTTCGGTTCCTTGGCGAAGGAAAAACCATTGACGTTGATGAAGCTACGATGATGCTGATGAGGATTCAAACTCAGCTTCAAGATAATCGAATCCAATTTGATCAGGAAAATATCAAAATTGGCCAGATTGCTAAAGAGCAAGCTTCAGAAAAACGGATGAATAAAATATTAGAATCTATTGAAAAAGCTAAGGAGGCTAAAAAATCTGGTCTCATTGGTAAGATTTTTGGCGGTATTGCTGTTGCCATTATGGCCATTGTTGCGGCAGTAATGGTCATTGGTGCTGTTTTTACTGGTGGTGCATCTGCCATTGCTGCAGCTGGCTTGATGGTCGCTGCAACAGCACTGGTAGTCATGATGATGGCTTCGGCTGAAACGGGTAACTGGATGATGAAGATATTCGGTGACAGTAAAGACGCCATGATTGGTGCCATGGTGTTCTGGTCTGCGGTTATTATTGCATTGTCATTGGGGTCTGCTGGTGCAGGGAGCGTTGCTGGTACCGGTGGAGCAGCTGCCAGTACCGCAAGTAGCACCGCAGCGAGCACTACAGCAACTGTCACGGCGACTGCCACTAACACAGCAGCTACAGCGGCAACGACAGCGGCTAGGGTTGCGTCAATTACTTCAAAGTTGGCAAAGGCTCTGCAGTTGGCTGGTGGCGCGTCTATGGTGGCGAGCGGCTCAGCAGAAGCGGTGAGTACCACTCAAACATATGAATCCGACCTGTTACGGGCAGATGCCAAGAAATTCCAGGCAGAGATGCTTCGTATTCAACAGATGATAGAAGACAATATCGAATCAATTCAAAAGGCCATTGATGAATTACAGCAAGGGTATCAAGTGATATCGAGCATTATGAAGGCCAATCACGAAACTAAAACGACCTTGTCACGTAATATGCGTGCCTGAGTTTCGTAAAAACAAGGAGGTAGAACATGGCACAAGTTGGTCAATCAGGTTCAACCGGTCAGGTAGCGTATAATGCTCCAACTGATGGAACTGGCAAGGCAAGAGCTAGCGAAAGAGTTGCTGCAGGGGATCTTGAAGGTGAAAACATTCGTTTTTCAGGAAGAGAAGCAACTAGTAACGCTTTAAGAGGTCAGCAACCCTCAGGCCCCAATCTGGATCCTCCGGGAGATCTTGCTCCCACCCAGATGGAGTCGGCCAGCGCGCAAATGGGGGAGCTGGGAGAATTAACGGATCTTGCCATGGCGAATTCTAAAGTGCTATTGCAAAATATTGTTAAAGGCTCGCTTACCCCTGCCCAGGCAGCCAAACTTCAACAATACGCATCTTCGCTTTCAGGAATTGCGGATTATGTTGGTGCACTGCAAGGTAATGGAGCGAACTCTTTGCAGGGCAAGCGAAGTGTTCTTGCAGGGATGGGATTTAACGCCTCGCAGCTGGATGCACTTTTATCACTTGCTAACCCTGATGATGCTGGCAACTCACTGGCATCACTGCATGGTGGGCAGACAGCGTTGCAGGAGAAAAAGAGTGCTTTAAGTTCATTAGGTTTCAGTGACAGTCAGATTGATGCTTTGCTTTCACTGGCAAACCCTGATGAAGATGGCAGTGGACTGGCTTCATTGCATCAGGCTGGGAGTAATCCAAAAGCAGCCCTGGAGGCTCTGGGCTTTAAAGGGGGACAGGCTGAGCGTTTATTAGCCATGCTCAATGGGCAAGGAACCCCGGGCAGCAGTGAGCAACGCCAGTTACTGGCCCAGATGGGTTTCAGTGAGGCTGAAATTGATGTGCTTTTGTCGGCGGGTGACCCCGATATGCTAAGCCAACAACAGTCAGTAATGAGATCTAATGACCAGCAGACTGCATCCTACTTGAAAGGGGTTTCAATGGGGTACAACCTGCTTTCAGCAGGAAATATATTTGATGACGCTATTCTGGAACAGTTAGTGGATATTTTTGCTGTGATGGAATTACTGCATGATGCGAGTGTTAACCAAAGGCGTGCATCACGGGAGTTTAGGGCCATTGAGTATGATGCTGCGAAAAATGAAATACTGAATCAGGCCGCAGAAATGAAAGAGGCGGCATTGAGTAATGCTATTGCCGGCTGGGTTGGTGCTGGAACCAAGATTGCTGGTGGTTTGGTCCAGGGGGGGATGGCCTTCAGGACTCCTCCTGCAGGGATGAACCAGAATCAGCAAGCGGCCTGGACTCAACAGACAACGATGAGGGGGCAGGCATTCTCACAGCTGATTATGGCAGGTGGTGATGCGGTTAAAGCAGGTTTTGAATATAAGGGAGCTATGCACAGCGCTAAAGCAAAGGAACATGAAGCATTCCAGAAAACTCATGACAATGCTGCCCAGAGTGAAACAGAGTTCATGAACTTGCATCAGGATATGGTTAAAACCGTCCAAAGTAAAATGGACGAAATTATTCGATCCTGGTTCGAAACTTTGAAATCAACTACACGCGGTTAATAACAGTCATAAGTTCGTTCAATAAGCCAACCAGCCAACCTGGTTGGCTCTTTTATGAGAGAGAGGTGCCATGGCTTCCGGAGTTGGTGGTATTCAACAGTTTACCGCTCCAAGTTTGGAAAATACTGTTGCCAGTCAGGCTGCCGGAGCAAAAGCAGGGCAGATGGCCGGTGAGCAGGTAAAGGTATCCGTCAATACATCCTCGCCTCTTGCTAAAGCAGCCGATATTGCAGAAGAAATTTCTCAGGCAAGAAGTCAATTTAAAAATCATTTAAAAGATCGAAAACTGTCGAAAGGGGATTCTCGAGCCCAGAAAATCCTTGATCAAATTCGTAAGATTCAATCGATAGAAAAAATCCAGGGCATTGATGAGTTTAAAGGTAAGTTTGGGACAAGTGCCAATCTTAATCGGAAAGGTCTAAGGGAAGAAGCTCAGAAATTTTCTGATGATGTATTTCATCAGTTCGTGGCTCTCCATGAAGCGGCAGTAGAGTATGAGGCAGAGAATGGTCCTGGTTCTGCCAGCGAGTTTTATGGGGCTATCGATGATATCCGCGCTGAAGAGAAAAATGAACAGGCGATACAGATTGGGAAGAACTTAACGGAAGAGGCTGCCAGGCAATCGGAAGAAACAGGCCTGTTCAGTATTTCTGAAGCCAGGAAAGAATATTTTGACCATGTCAGAGATCATAAATCACTGGAAGCCACCTACGATGACCTGAATAGTCGTCATGGTGCAGAAAATTTTGAAACGGCGCTTAAAGTACAGTTGAAATTACTTGCTACTGATTTGGCGTGTCTTGATCCATCAGCTCCTCCTGAAAGGCTGCAGGCAATCATTCAAGACTTATCTAAATTGAAAGTTCTCGTCGGGCTTCACGATGGTTGTATAGAAACAGAGGAGCAAATACAAAGATTGTACCCAGATCTTGGTGTTAAAGAGCAAGTGTTAATGAAGAAAATGCTTAACTTGCTTGAAAAACAATGGATAACTGAGAGTGATTTCGAAAGGATGCCTGATGAAATTAATGTGACTGAGCTTGAGGCCCAGATTTTTACCATGACCAAGATTGTTGGTCTGGTTCGAATGCTGCCAGAAGAGATTTTTTCAAACCTGGATACTAAATTGAATATGCAATCAGCAGCATCGGATACTTTGGATAATCTGATTATGCAGGAGTCTGGCGAAGATACTGAAATGGTTGAAGATGAAAGCTACGGTGTTCTTGGTGATGGTCTGCTTGGAGAAATTACAACTTCCCTCGGACCTGATTTTAAGGGGGGAGGCGAGGCTGATAGTCTAATGCCGACACTGGGGACTTCTCAGAACAATAACAACACTCAAAAAGAAGCCCCGCCGAGAGGGACTGCTGACTTTATAGTGGCCAAAATTACCGGACAGATTGAAGGCATGCAGTACAATGATCCAGGTGAAGTTATGTCAGATGTTATGAAGCTTGCTGGTCAGCCGTCGCAGCTGAGAAAGTTGCTGGATCAGCTTGATCAGGCAGTGGGCAATGGCGTGAAAATCAATGTGATTGATGGGGCTGAGCAGAAGTTCAGGGATGAGCTGGTGGCACTCATTAATAATAACAAACCTGGCCCTATGGATTCTGACTCCAGAATGGGAATTCAGGTAAAAAACTAAGACTTTGGAGATTGGTATGGACTGGCGCAGCGATGTTCTCTCTGAAATAGGCCTTGGAATGGGAGTGGAGGGTGTCGACTTTTCAGGCACAGGTGTGGTCAGCTTTGAGTTCGAGCGCAGAGGGACACTCTACATGGAGTTGCAGGAAACAGGTATTCTGATGTATCTAATCCGGCCAGTTTCACAGTTTGAAATCCTTCCAGTGCTTGAAAGGGCGTTGATCGCCTGTCATTACACAAAAAGCCTGCGCTTTCCATTGCAGGTTGGACTTCAGGATGATGATCAGTTATTTATTAGCCTGTTTGTCGCGAATGAAGGGTTTAATCGAAGTGAAGCGGAAGGGGCGATACAACAGCTAACCGAAAAATTTGACGAAATCGATGCATGATAAGACCAAGTAGAGTCGTATCCTGCCCATAGAGCCCATTTCAATAGGCTAACCTTATGGTAAAAAGAGGCGTTTTTTGTACCTCGAACTCTGATAATTGAGGACAAATTATGGCGGACAACATCGGTAAGGCAGGTGAAGCGCTTGAGAAAGCCCTTGATAAATCCCAAGACGGTGGTTTCTCAAAATCAGACCAGCCTGAAGAGGGCGATGCAGGCAGGTTTGCAGAGCTTCTTTCCAGTGCCCCTTCAAAGGAGGTCGGCCAGGCGGGTCAACAGCCTTCAACGTCAGTTCAGGATACCCAGGTTCCTGCTTTTACTCTGGGTGATAAGGTGCTTCAGGGGATGCAGGGGTTAAAATCTCATGTAGAGCAGAAAGCGGACCTGGTAAAGTTGCATATGGCTCCTGGTGATGCGATGGGAATGAAAGATATGTTTCAAACCCAGATGGCAATGACTAACCTTATGATAACTGAAGATTATATTGGTAAAATTGTCAGTAAAAGCACCCAAACATTTGATACCTTACTTAGAAACCAGTAGCCTTGGTTTGCTCAAGGCTACAATGATCCTTTCTTCTGCCCTTCTGTCTGTTTGCGGCCACTGAGTGGCCGATCTTGATTTCAGCTTTGTATCTATAACATTGAAAATGATTGTATTTTTGGCCGCAAAGAGGCCATAGAAAACTGTATATATTCCTTTGCATTAATATTTTCTGCTGGGCGATATCATTTTTTTTCAGCTTTGGTCGTTAAGAAGGGTTGAGAAGACAATTTTAACGTCCAACAGGGTTGCCTTGTTATGAAGCAGGGGTTAGTCCAGGTTTTCAGATATGCATTACTAATAGTGCTTGCAGTCTTGCTGTCAGGGTGCAAGGTGGAGCTGTATTCGGGGCTGAGCGAGAAAGAAGGGAATGAAATGCTCGCAATCCTCCTGGATAGTGAGATCTCCAGTGAAAAACTGATGGATAAGGATAAAATGGTCACCTTGATGGTTGATGGAGATGATGTATCCAGATCTATCAAGTTGCTCAGGAGCTATGGTTACCCTAAGGAAAAATACTCTTCCATCGGTGATATTTTCCCCAAAGACGGTCTGATTTCTTCACCCACCGAAGAGAGGGCTCGTTACACCTATTCTATGTCTCAGGAGCTGTCATCCACACTCTCCATGATTGATGGAGTGATCACTGCTCGTGTTCATGTAGTCTTACCCCAGGAGCAGGATAGTCTTACGGATGTCAATTATCCGTCGTCGGCCTCTGTTTTTATAAAATATACGCCGGAGTTGGAGTTGGCTGGTCTGATTCCCAAAGTTAAAACTCTGGTCGCGAACAGCATTGAAGGGCTCTCTCTTGAGAAAATTACGGTGTCCCTTTTTCCTGCAACCCGCTTGAACAGTGAAGTCCTGACCAAGCCTGAACCCGATTCAATTTTATTCATCAAGGTGAATTCCGGGTCTTCATGGCTCCTGAAATTTGTTGTGTATTCTATGTTGTTTATTCTGATGGCCGCTCTGGGTGGTTGTGGTTTTCTTTATTGGACACTTGAGCAAAAAAAGAAGAAAAAGAAAAGAAAGAAAAAAAGTGATGCTGCGAAACCCGAGTCGTGATGAGAAGAATGTAGTTATTGATAGTTAATTGCAGGTCTGTGTGGCTATGGATGATGCTCAAATGTTTCAAAAGAGTAATGGGGTTAGCTTGTTTGATCTTATTACAGAGTTTAACTTCTATCCCGTTCGCTATATACACTTGAGCTGGCTTAAGCGAGATGAGCACTTTCGCCTTATTGGTCGCCTTAAATCAAGCGCTACCACCCAATTCAATCTGTCGTCGTATTTATTGGAACGTTATAAGGTGGACGGTGTATTTGATTTTGACTTTCGTCGCCTTGAAAAGCGAGTGGTGTTTGCCTCGGCAGAAGAGATTGAGAAACTGGCCTTTTATTTAGGGCTTGTTTTAAATGAAAATGTTATTCGGTCGGTTGTTCGCAAAGATGAACGAATAGCTCTAAAAAAATGCCTGGGAGAATCCGCTTTTCAGTTTGCGGTCAAAAAAGCACAGTTTATCAGTCGAGCCTCCGTCAGCACCGGTCCAAGTCTTCTGATTGACTGGAATCATCTTGACCGTTTCAGAATGTTTTTGAAAACATCTGGTTTTCAAGTGATAGCAACCGCTTTTCGTGATGCGCCGGTTGGGTTTCGAAAACGACTTGCACTGAAGATGCCCCAAGGGCTGCAGAAAATCCTCAATGATACTGGATCAATCACCATGGATGGCTCTCAATGTGCCCGGCTGGTGATTAAAACCCACAGGGAGGTTAACCGGCAATGGCGACACCTGTTATCCTGAATAGCAGAAAACTGGAAATAGACCCCAGTTGTAAGGTTTTGAAGTCAGATGATTACAGGGTTTATCTGGAAGCACGTGATGTCCTTAATGAGGCTAAACAACAGGCGTCTGAGATTGTTGATCGCTCGAAAGAAGCCTTTCAGCAGGAAAAGGAGCGGGGTTATCAGGATGGCCTGGATGAGAGTAAGGCTGAGCAGGCTGAACAAATGCTGGCGGTGGTTAGCCGGACGATTCAGTATTTATCGGATGTTGAACATGTTCTGGCCGATATTTTATTGTCTGGTGTTAAAAAAATAATTGGTGAGTTCGACCAGGAGCAGCTGGCAGTCAGCCTTGTGAAAAATGCCCTTCAGCATGTTCGTAATGAGAAACAGGTGACCATCAGAGTGCCTCCGAGCCAGCATAACATGGTCAAATCAAGGTTGAATGATATTCTGGCTGATTATAAAGGTGTTGGTTTTGTAGACCTTGTGGCGGATCCCAGGCTTTCCACCGGGGACTGCATTATGGAGAGTGAGATAGGCGTTGTTGATGCCAGTGTTGATGTTCAGTTGGAGGCTTTGCATAAGCACTTTGCGCAGCTGAAACCGCCTGCTGCACTTGTTGAGGGGGCCGACCCTCTGGATAACTTATAAAACGCTTTAGTATAAAGCTGGCCAATTGAGCCCTTCATTAGCAGGCATATTCCCATATTTGCCCTATCTTTATTGCTTAAATTCATAACAGCAGTGGTGATCAAGCATGCCTGAACCTGTGGTTGGCAGTTCCAGATTAATTGGAAGCACCCTTATTCTGGCGGGTACTGCCATTGGTGCTGGTATGTTGGCGCTGCCCCTGGTTTCGGCAAGTGTTGGCCTTTTGCCCATGCTGCTTGTTTTTCTTGTAACCGCTTTTTTTTCTGCGGGGGCTGCGCTGCTGACCCTTGAAGTGAACCTGGCTGTTGAGCCAGGTTGTAACCTGTATGTCATGGCCAGTCGTACCTTAGGCAGGCTGGGAAGAGTACTGGCCACTGTCACCCCGTTATGCTTGTTTTATTCGTTAATGGCAGCTTATCTTTCTGGGGGGGGGGCGCTTCTCTCCCGCTACATTCAGGAGCTGGCTCCAACTGTTCCTACTGAGCTGTGTGTGCTGTTATTTTCTCTGATGGCGGCTATCTTTGTGTACTGGAGTACTTCTGCCGTTGACTGGGTGAATCGAATTTTCTTCGGATTAATGATCGTAGCTTTTGTATCTGTGCTGGCAGCTCTCGCTCCATCGGTTCGTTATGAACGGGTACTGGATATACAGGGGGTTGGGGGGCTGACGCTATTGGGGGTGTTACCGGTTGTATTCACCTCTTTTGGCTATCATGGCAGCATTCCCAGCATCATTCTTTATCAGAAAGCGCAACTTCACCAGAGCGGGCGGCTGCGGAACCTGTCCCTTGTTTTTATAATGGCTACCCTGATTCCTCTCATAGTGTATGCTTCCTGGCTCATCGTGGTTCACGGTGTTTTAGTCGAATCAAGGCTGCTGGATATCAGCCGTTCCCCGGAATCTCTGTCGGGTTTAATTGGCGAACTTAGCAAAGACAGTAAAGGCAGTGTTCCGCTTCATCTATTTTCAGATCTTGCTCTTCTGACTTCTGTATTAGGGGTGGCCCTCGGGCTCTTTGACTATCTTGCTGGATTATTCCGAAGAGGTAATGACCGTTTGCAACGGTTTCAGACTGTTTGCATCACGTTTGGCCCTCCAGTTGTTTTTGCCACCCTGTTTCCTGGTGGATTTGTTAAGGCCCTTGGATACGCTGCTGTAGCCCTGTCCATACTGGCTGTTCTGCTGCCGTCAGTCATGGTTTGTGTTCTCAGAAAACGTTCTGCCAGTGAAAGGAGGTATCAGGCTCCTGGAGGTTTGTGGATGGTGTACTCTTGCCTTTTTTTTGGTTGCATTGTTGTGTTGGCACAGCTGATAACGGCCTGATGGTTTGCGAAGCCGTGTATTTACTCTCTGCAATTTGTGCCGGGGTAGCTTAGAAATTCAGAAGCTGATTTTGATTGAAATAAATGGGAGTGATTATCATTTCTAGAGGCTCTCGCGGTGAGGGCAGTGAGTGATCTGCGTTAAATACCCATGGAGAAGGGGAAATTATGAATTGACTACTTTTGCGGCAATTACTACATTCACTACCAAAATTCTTCGTGTGCAGCCGTTGATTACCTAAATACTGGAAGTTTGCCGAACTTGCCTACGTTTCATCACTTTTTAATCCCAACTCCCTGAGCTTTATCTCCTGAAAAAGGGGGGGGGAGTCCGCAGGGATAAGCTTTTCCAGAAAAGGAAAGAGCAGGGCTTCCAGTCTGTTTTACTCAGGAATAACTGGATCTGGAGTGGGTGTGACGGTTTAGCATGTTTGGCCCATACTTGCGGTGAAACCTGTTAGGTTTTGTTTTAAATCAATTCTTATCCGGGGCCTGGTTCTATAAACTGCTGCGCAAATTTATTAACGATTTCAAGCACTATTCAATTGACCCGTCCCACTGCCAGAGGCCTGTCCATCTGAGCTCTGCAGTGAGGACAAGCAATAGAGGTTGGCATATGCAGGTCATAAAGGCCGATGTAGCAATCGTAGGCGCCGGGGGCGCCGGTTTGCGTGCAGCGATCGCCGTGGCAGAAAAGGACCCGAATCTAAAGGTGGCCCTTATCTCAAAGGTCTACCCTATGCGGAGCCACACAGTGGCTGCGGAAGGTGGGTCTGCCGGGGTGGTTCAGGATCATGACTCTCTGGAGAACCACTTTGTGGATACCGTAGCCGGTGGCGACTGGCTGTGTGACCAGGATGTTGTGGACTACTTTGTCTCACACTCTACAGAAGAGATGATCCGCCTTGAGCACTGGGGGTGCCCATGGACCCGGAAACCCGATGGTGATGTGAATGTTCGTGCCTTTGGGGGCATGAAAATCGAGCGCACCTGGTTTGCCGCGGATAAGTCTGGCTTCCACATGCTCCATACCCTTTTTCAGACATCTACTAAATACCCTTCCATTAAGCGGTACGACGAATTTTTTGCCACCGACCTGATTATGGAAGATGGTCGCGCGCAGGGTGTCGTGGCGATTGAAGTGAAGACCGGTGAGCCCAAAGTGTTCCTGGCCAAGTCAGTGATATTTGCCACTGGTGGCTCTGGACGTGTGTTCCGCTTTAACACCAATGGCGCCATTGTTACAGGCGATGGCCATGCCATGGCGTTGAGGGCAGGTGCTCCTCTTCGGGATATGGAGTTTGTTCAGTATCACCCCACCGGCCTGCCCGGCTCAGGGGTTTTGATGACCGAAGGCTGTCGTGGTGAAGGCGGTATTCTGCTGAACAAAGACGGTTACCGTTATCTGCAGGATTATGGTCTGGGACCGGAAACACCGGTTGGGCAGCCCAAAAACAAATACATGGAACTGGGGCCCCGGGATAAGTTGTCCCAGGCCTTCTGGCAGGAGCAGCGCAAAGGGCGCACCATTGAGACCCCGCTTGGGGACGCCGTGCATCTCGACCTGCGTCACCTCGGTGAGAAGAAACTGATGGAGCGTCTGCCACTGATCTGTTCTCTGGCGAAAAACTACCTGGGTGTGGACCCCGTCCACCAGCCCGTTCCTGTACGCCCGGCTGTTCACTACACCATGGGCGGTATCAGGACCGACATTCACTGTGCCAGTGATCTTAATGGTCTGTTTGCTGCCGGTGAGTGTGCCAGTGTTGGGATGCACGGTGCCAACCGTCTGGGTTCTAACTCCCTGGCGGAGACCGTGGTATTTGGTAAGGTTGCCGGTGAAAGTGCGGCTGACTTTGCCAGCCAGAATGAGCTGTCTGACGAAAGCAAACTGCTGGATCAGGCCCGTGCCCACCTGGCCAGTATTGAGAGCCTGAGAAATGCCAATGGCACGGAGAAAGCTTCCCACCTCCGTCACGAAATGGTGAAAACCATGGAGCGCTGTTTCGGTATTTACCGGATTGGTGAAGAGATGCAGGAAGGCCTGGACAAGATTTCTGAGCTGCGTGAGCGTTTCAGAAACGTCAAGGTAGAAGACAAGAGCAAGGTGTTTAACACTGAACTGTTGCAGGCCTTTGAGCTGCAGAGTTCACTGATGGTTGCAGAATGTATGGCCATTGGTGGCGTTGAGCGTAAAGAGTCCCGGGGTGCTCACCAGCGTATTGATGGCTTTGAAGCCCGTGATGATGTCAATTATCTCAAGCACTCTGTGACTTACCTCAATGGTGATGCCCAGCCTCGTCTGGAGTACGAGGATGTCAACGTAACTCGCTTCCAGCCTGAAGAGCGCGTATATGGCGCTGCCGCTGAGAAGAAGAGCGAAGAGAAGTAAGGAGGCCGCCCATGAGTGATAAAACCATAACCATCGAGATTCTCCGCTACAATCCGGAAACCGATGAGAAGCCTTCTTACGGCACATTTACCATTCCCTATGTTGAAGACTGGTCCATGCTGGATGCGCTGGAGCACATCAAGGATGAACTGGATTCCACCCTGGCCTACCGCTGGTCCTGCCGTATGGCGGTCTGCGGTAGCTGCGGCATGGTCATCAACGGGACACCAAAGCTCGGATGTGAAACCTTTCTGAGGGACTACTATCCCAACAGTATCAAGGTTGAGCCTCTGGCCAACTTCCCCATTGAGCGCGACCTGGTTGTGGACTCCGCTGACTTCATTGAAAAACTGGAGTCGGTTAAGCCCTACATCATCAATGCCATGGAAAAGCCGGTTGAAGAAGGTGTGAATAAGCAGACTCCAGAACAGCTGGGTCTCTACAAGCAGTTCTCCATGTGCATTAACTGCATGCTCTGCTACTCAGCCTGTCCGCAGATGGGGATTAACCCATTGTTTACCGGCCCTGCGGTCATCGCTCTGGGGCATCGCTACAACCTCGACAACCGTGATGACGGTTATGAGCAGAGAACTGAAGTTATTCAGGGTAAGAATGGCGTCTGGTCCTGTACCTTTGTGGGATACTGCTCGGAAGTTTGCCCCAAGAACGTCGATCCAGCTGCAGCCATTAACCAGAACAAGCTGCAGGGATCCCAGGATTGGGCTCTGTCTTTTCTGATGCCACGCAAAGGAGCTAAGTGATGAGTCGTCGTCCTTACGTGCGTCCTATGAAGCGCACCTGGTTCATGGATCACCCGTTCTATCGTAACTATATGGTGCGTGAGTCATCCTGTGTGTTTGATGGCTTGTACGCGATTAACCTGTTTATCGGTCTGGTACAGCTGGTTAAAGGCCCGGATGCCTGGCAGGGCTGGCTGGATTTTCAGGCCAACCCCCTGATGATTCTGTTCACAGTCGTGACTCTGGGTCTGACCCTTTATCATGCGGTGACTTATTTCGATATGACGCCCCGGGTGCTGCCTCAACAGATCCGAAAGCTGGTGGCGGATAACGTGGTTAACAAACTGATGTATGTTGGCCTGGTGGTTGTGTCTGCTGTCATTTTGGCGGCTGCTACCATGGGACTCTGAGAGAGGGAATAAACATGAGTAACAAGCGGCATATTGAACCTCTGTTATGGAGCCTGTTCGGTGCAGGTGGTACGACCATCGCCTTTTTCTTTCCTGCGATCATCTTCATCGTGGGATTGGGAGTGCCAATGGGGATTATTCCTGCGGAAGCCCTCTCCTATGAACGGATGTCCTCTTTCTTTCTTGAAAGCTGGATTGGCAGGCTTGCCCTGATGGTTGCCCTGGTACCTTCCTACTGGGCTTGTATTCACAGGATCTACCATGGCTCCCATGACCTTGGTTTCCATCCCGGGGTAGGCATCAAGGTGGCCTGCTATGGGGGAACTCTGGTGTTGAGTGTGGCTACGATTCTTTTATTGATCTGATTGCTAATCATTTTTAGTTTGATGACAAAGGGCCTTTAATCAGGCCCTTTTTTACAGCGAACTACTGGATCAATGAGGTTAGCTCTTCGTTAAGCTGTGTAATGACTTTTTCCAGATGCTCTGCCATCTTGAGTGAGGCTTCCTCTTCGAGCGATGCCTTTTCAATCCCGGTATCAGGTATACCATCAAGAAACTCATCGACGGTTGTTCGGGCTACTGTTTTGATGGGGTTGTCCGGTGCAAGAGGGTTGTCGCCCAGAATACGGTTAATGGTTTCGTAGCGAACAAAAGCGTTGTCTTCACTTTCATTCGTCAGTGCAGGGGCCGTCAGAATAGGCGCTTTTTCCCTGATGAAGCAGGTACTGAAATGGTGTTCGATGGAAGGGTAAAGCTCATTGGGAATGCCCGTTGTGTCATCAAGTTCACTAAGCAGCTGCTTGAATGCTGTAAGGTCTGTTGCGTAATTACCAAAGGCGGTTTCAGCGGCTTGCCACTTTTTTTCTAAAATCAGCCGCTGGACTATGTGAAGCTCCTCTGACGTAAATCCACGAGAGGGGCGGGAAGTAGAAACCGTTCTGCTAACCGGACTTGCCTGTGAAGGTGCTCTGTCTAAAACAGGCTGACCCGCTTTTTCTGCTCTTTTTACTGCTCTGCCATTGTGTAATACACCGGTTTTTTCGGATAAGTTATCATGAGGCAAGGGGGTGGATGATGGGGGGGTGCCGTTGATTTTGGAGGACATTTTTCCTTTCCCTGGAAATGTTGGTTAATAGTTATCTGAGATCAAACGATCCAGATCGACCTGGTTGCCAGTGCCAAGCACTGAATGTATCTCCGTCAGGATTTCAAGTGCGAGGGTGGCGTGTAAGTGTCCCTTATCACAAAGGGGATCGGACAGGCTGTCAGAAACAAGGTGATGCTCCTTCAGCCACTCATTGATCTTTTGGGGCAGATTATAATAAACATCACGCCTCATTATGAAATGCGTATTATGGTAACCCATCTCGCCACTTAATTGCAGATCGACCTCCAGGGCTTTCTCGGCATTTGAACGGTCAATATGGTAGTTAATACACAGCTGGGCTACCACATGACCATCATGAAGGCTGTTGATAGAGGCTTTTCTGCTGTGTTGGATGCCCATGGCCGACCTCCTGAGCTGATCGGTTTCCCTGGAAAAAATTGGCATATCTTTGATAATAGCTTTTTTTAGACTACGACTCGGTATTCAGGAGCGTGGACATGCAGAGAAAAATTGTTGTAACAGGGGCAAGCCGAGGGCTGGGGCTAGAGTTCTGTCGTCAATATCTGGCGGCGGGGGAGAAGGTCTTCGGTTGTTGCCGTAGCCCGGAGTCTTCCCTGGAGTTGCTCGAGCTCAAAAAGCAGTCCGGTGATCTGCTTGAACTGATCCCACTGGATATTACTCAACCGGCCATGGTGAATAATCTTCGCCATGTTATTGACGGTCCTATTGATATTCTGATTAACAACGCTGGGATCTATGGGCCTAAAGGGCTGGCTTTTGATGAAGTTCAGGCTGATCCATGGTTGGAGGTGCTCAGGGTAGATACCATTGCCCCGTTAATGGTGGTTCAGGCGCTGGTGGATCAGGTATCTCAGAGTAAAGAAAAAAAGATCATTTTAATGTCCAGCAAAATGGGCAGTATTGAGGATAACCAGAAGGGGGGCAGTTACCTCTATCGGTCGGCCAAGGCTGCCTTGAATGCGGTGGGTAAAAGCCTTGCCGTTGATCTTGCCGATAAGGGCATCAGTGTGGGGATTGTGCACCCTGGCTGGGTACAGACGGATATGGGAGGGGCTCAGGCATTAATCGATGCACAGACTTCCATAAAAGGTCTTCGCAGGGTTATAGAGCAGTTATCACCGGCAACCAGTGGTCATTTTGTCAATTATGATGGGACAGCCATTCCCTGGTGACAGTTTGGTTCCAGCCATGTCCGGGCGCTTTTATCGCTCTATCAAGGGTTTACGATTGAGAAGGGAGGTTTTTTGCAGAGAGGCATTGAAGCCATAAGGTGTAGTAGTTCAGACCTGATCTGACAGTCACCGATTTTTCAGAGGGTGTCTGTCAGGTCAAATTCAGGCTACAAATTTTTCCTTCCAGATCTCTTTGCCATCTATCAGAGTTTCCATTGGCGTTCTT